>JBGSTI010000493.1:0-2567 GCA_041736605.1 Sphingomonadaceae bacterium | reverse complement strand
GGGGCCTTGCCGCCGGGGCGGCCCTATGGTGGCTATCTGACTTTTGGCGTAACGGCATCGCAAAGCCCCGGCTGGTCGGTCAATGGCGTGTTTGGCAAGGTGTGGCAGGAATATGGCCCGGCCAATGGCCTGTCGGGCTTTACGCTGACGGGCTATACTGCCGGGCTGACTTTGGGCGTGTCGGCCGATACGCCGGACTATAATTTCAACAGCCTGATCGTCTGCGGCGTGACCGGACCTGACAAGGGCACGATCCAGGTTGACCTTGGCTATCAAAGCCAGGCCATTACCTTTGGAGCAGTGGAAAATGGCGCGCGCTGTGCCACGGTGGCCAGCGACTGGCCGGTGGCCTCCGCCATGCTGACCACGCTGGATGATCGCCCGGTCAGCATCACCAGCATTGGCAGTTTCCGCAATGATGGCGGCGTCGTGGTGTCAAATATGGGGGTCAGTGGATCGCAATTGCGGCATTTCGCACGCAACAGCGATGCGGTGGTGAAGGCCGAACTGGCGGCACTTGATCCCGATATGATCATCTTTGCCTTTGGCACTAATGAAGGGTTCAACGCCAAGATGGACCTGGAAGACTATGCAGGCCTTGTGCGCCAGCAGATCGGCCGGGTGCGACGCCTGTCGCCGCGCCAGGTTCCCATCATGCTGATCGGTGCGCCCGATGCCGCGACGCGCAGTTCCAGCCTGGCCAATAATGGTAGCTATGCACCGCCAGTGACATGTGGTGGTGGCTGGATGATCCCCGGCCTGCTGTATGAAGTGCGCGAAAAGCAGCGGGCGTTGGCCAATGAACTGGGTCTGGCCTTTTGGGACTGGAATCAGGCCATGGGCGGGGCGTGCGCGGTGCAAAGATGGCGCGCCGACGGGCTGATGCGCGGCGATCATGTGCACTTCACCAAGGAAGGCGGCGCGGCGATTGGCAATCTGATCATCGCTGATCTAACCGGGGCAATGGCGCGCAGCATGGCATCGGCGCGCTGAACGAAAAATAGTCGCCCGCACTATCGGGCCCAAAAGAGATTAAAGGCAGGGGGCCTGAATGCTGTTTCCGACACTGGTTTTCACGGTTTTCTTTCTGGGCCTTTTCGCGCTCGTCTGGGCGATCCGCGACAATGAATGGCGCAAGATCGTGCTGCTGGTCGCGTCATGGATTTTCTATGGCGCGTGGGATTGGCGCTTTGTCACGCTGTTGATTGCCAGCGGCATGATCAACTGGGGCATGGCGCGGTTGATCCTGCATTTCGATGATGACGCGGCACGGCGCAAAACCATCCTGATCGCCGGTGTCGCCGCCAATTTGATGATTTTGGGCTTTTTCAAATATTACGGCTTTTTCACCGAACAGCTATCGGGCGTGTTGCATAGCCTTGGCTGGCAGCGCGATCTGACGATCCTGGAAATCATCCTGCCCGTCGGCGTGTCGTTCTTCACCTTTCAGGGGATGAGCTATCTGATCGATATTTATCAGCGCAAGACCGAGCGGGCTAGCTTGCTGGACCTGACGCTGTTGATGAGCTTTTTCCCGCATCTGGTCGCCGGGCCGATTGTGCGCGCCAGCCACCTGATCCCGCAATTTCAACGTATTCCGGTACTCACACGCACTATGGCGGCATCAGCCATCGCGCTGATCCTGTGGGGCCTGTTCAAAAAAGTGGTCATTGCGTCGGAACTGGCGACGCGCTTTGTTGATCCGGTATTCTTTGATCCTTCGGCGCATGGCACGCTTGATCTGGTGCTGGCGGCTTATGGCTATGCGGTTCAGATCTATTGCGATTTTTCCGCTTATAGCGACATGGCCATCGGCCTTGCGGCGCTGCTAGGCTATCGCTTTCCGTGGAATTTCAACCAGCCCTATCGCTCGGCCAGCTTGCAGGATTTCTGGCGGCGCTGGCATATCAGTCTGTCGAGCTGGCTGCGCGATTACCTGTATATCTCGCTGGGCGGATCGCGCCATGGGCTGGCGCGGCTATGCTTTGCGCTGGCGATGACGATGCTGCTGGGCGGGCTGTGGCATGGGGCCAGCTGGAATTTCGTGATCTGGGGCGCGCTGCATGGGGCGGTGCTGGCCGCCGAACGGTTATGGCGTGAGTTCAAGCCAGAGGGCGCGCCGACTTTGCCGCATTGGGCGGGCGTATTGATTACGTTCCATATCGTCACCTTTGCGTGGATATTCTTCCGCATCGAGCATTTCGGCGATGCGATGACCTATCTGGGCGGCATAACCGCGATGACCGGGGGCCTTGCGACAACCACCACGCCTTTGGTTGTGGCGCTGATCGCCTTTGGCCTGATTATGCATTTCTGCCCGCGCGATCTGGGCGCGCGGGTGGCGGTGCGGCTGCGTGTGCAATCGCCCTATCTGGTCGCGGCCTTTGCCTGCGTGGTGCTGGTGCTGCTGGAAGGCATGCGGCCCGAAGGCGTTGCGCCCTTTATCTATTACCAGTTCTGACGGCGGGATAATTGAGCATGACCGACGAAACCGACACCAACAAGCCTGACCGTCCGGCCCCGGTGAAAACCACGCGCAAGCCGCGCACCAAGAAACCGGCGCTCGT
>JBGSTI010000460.1:0-11413 GCA_041736605.1 Sphingomonadaceae bacterium | reverse complement strand
CTGTGAATTCTGGTTGGCGCCTTAGCGATAGGGCGCATCGGCTTCAAGGTTTGCGGCAATGGCCCTCTCCCACTTATCCCCGTTTGCGAGCAATTTAGCTTTGTCATAGAGCAATTCCTCGCGGGTTTCGGTGGCATATTCAAAATTTGGACCTTCAACCACGGCATCAACCGGGCAGGCTTCCTGACAGAAGCCGCAGAAAATGCACTTGGTCATATCAATGTCGTACCGCGTGGTGCGGCGGCTGCCGTCATCGCGCGGCTCGGCCTCGATGGTGATGGCCTGGGCCGGGCACACCGCTTCGCACAGCTTGCAGGCAATGCAGCGTTCCTCGCCATTGGGATAGCGACGCAGCGCATGCTCGCCCCGAAACCGCGGAGAAATCGGGTTCTTCTCATACGGATAATTGATCGTCGCCTTGGGCTTGAAGAAATATTTCAAGGTCAAGGCATGCGCCTTCACAAACTCCCAGAGCGTGAAGGTCTTGATCAGATGGGCGACGGTGCTCACAGCCCGACCCTTTCAATCATGAGGTAACCAGAGACAAGAACGACAAACAACAGAGACATCGGCAGGAAAATCTTCCAGCCCAGCCGCATCAGCTGGTCATAGCGGTAACGCGGCACGGTGGCCTTGACCCAGCTGAACACGAAGAAGAAGAACAGGATCTTGGCAAATAGCCAGATGATGCCCGGAATGTCGAACCACGGGATCAGATCGATGTTGAGCGGCGGCAACCAGCCACCCCAGAACAAAACCGCGTTGAGCGTGCACATCAACAGCACGTTCGCATATTCGCCCAGCCAATAGAGCGCAAAGCTCATCGACGAATATTCGGTCTGATAGCCCGCAACCAGTTCGCTTTCCGCTTCGGTCAAGTCAAACGGCGCGCGGGCGGTTTCGGCCATGCCCGAAATCAGGAACAAAACCGCCATCGGGAACAGCAGCACGTTGAACGCAAAGGCATTGACCAGGCCAAAGCCATGGCCCTGCTGTGCCATCACGATCTCGCTCATGTTAAAACTATCGGCCCACAGGACCACACAGATCAGGATGAAACCGATTGAGACTTCATAGGAAATCATCTGCGCGGCCGCGCGCATCGCCGAGAAGAACGGATATTTGGAGTTTGATGCCCAACCGGCAATCACCACGCCATAAACGCCCAGCGACGATATCGCGAGCACATAGAGCAGACCGACATTGATGTCCGCCAGCACCACACCGGCATCGAACGGGATCACCGCCCAGGCCATCAACGCCACGGTAAAGGTGATGATCGGCGCGATCAGGAACAGGCCCTTGTTCGCGCTCGACGGGATGATGGTTTCCTGCAGGAACACTTTCAGGCCATCGGCAAACGATTGGAGCAGGCCGAACGGGCCAACCACGTTCGGGCCACGGCGGAGTGCCATTGCGGCCCAGATCTTGCGGTCAGCATAGATGATCATCGCCACCGCCAGCATCAGCGGCAGGGCAATCAGCAGGATGCCGGCAATGGTCGCGGTGAACCACGCCCATTCGAATGACATGCCCAAAGATTCAAAAAACGCGGTCATTCCGCAGCCTCCATCAGCGTGTCGCCGTGCAGCAGTTCAGCCGAGCAGCGCTGCATCGTCGCGCTGGCGCGGGCGATGGCGTTGGTAAGGTAGAAATCCTTGATCGGATAGCCGGTGATCGGCCCTGCAGGCTTGGACGGCAAGGACGGCGCGGACCAGCCATAATCGGCGAGACCCTCAACGCCCAAAGCAGGCAATTCGGCCACCATCGCGGCGCGGCAGGCGGCGAAATCGTCAAACGGCAGGGTGACGCCCAGCACGTCCGAAAGCGCCCGGAAAATCGACCAGTCCTCACGCGCTTCGCCCGGCGCGAATACCGCGCGGTCCGACATTTGCACGCGGCCTTCCAGATTGACGTAGGTTCCGTCCTTCTCGGTATAGGCGGCGGCGGGCAGGATGATATCGGCGGCGTGCGCGCCCTTATCCCCATGATGGCCGACAAACACTTTCAGGCTGCCTTCAAACTGACTGAAATCAACTTCGTCTGCGCCCAGGAAAAACATCAGCTTCGGCTTAGCTGCGACGATATCGGCAATGCCGCCCGGCTGCGCATAGCCCAACATCAAACCGCCCATGCGGCTGGCCGCCATGTGCAGCGAATTATAGCCATTCCAGCCATCGCGAACGAGGTTGTACTTGGCCGCAAAATCCAGCGTCGCGCCATGCACGCCGTCCAAGCCCAACCCCGCCCCGCCAAGGATCAGCGCCGGACGCTCTGCCTTGGCAAAGATATCCGCCACATGATCGGGCAGATTGGCCAGAATGCTAGCATCATCGCCCAGCCATTCGACCTTGTACGTCAGATCAACCTGCGGCCCAATGGCATACACCTTGGCCCCACGCTTTATCGCCTTGCGGATGCGCGTGTTCACCAAAGGCGCTTCCCAGCGCAAATTGGTGGCGACCAGCAGTATCGCATCGGCATTTTCGATGCCCGCAATCGTCGTGTTGAAATTCACCGCCGACAGGCTGGATACGTCATATTTCAGACCCGTCTGACGCCCTTCTAGCAGCGATGACCCCATTTTGGCGAGCAGCGCCTTGGCCGCATATAGCGTCTCGCAATCGACCAGATCGCCGGCAATCGCAGCAACCGACGCACCGGCATTGGCAGCCTTGATCGCAGCAAAGGCCTCACCCCAGCTTGCGGCCTGCATCTTGCCGTCCTTGCGCACCCATGGGCGGTCAAGGCGGCGATGGGTCAGGCCATCAACGGCATGGCGAGTCTTGTCGCTCGCCCATTCCTCGTTCACATCATCATTGACGCGCGGCAGGATGCGCAACACTTCGCGGCCGCGCGCGTCGAACCGCACATTGGTGCCAACCGCGTCCATAACGTCGATGCCCAGAGTTTTCTTCAGCTCCCAAGGGCGCGCTTCAAAGGCATAGGGCTTGGACGTCAAAGCGCCGACCGGGCACAGATCGACGACATTGCCCGACAGTTCGGACGTAACCGCCTTTTCCAGATAGCTGGTGATCTGCATATTCTCGCCGCGATAGATCGCGCCGATTTCCTCAATCCCCGCCACTTCTTCGGCAAAGCGCACACAGCGGGTGCACTGGATGCAGCGCGTCATCGTCGTCTTTACGATGGGGCCCATATATTTCTCGGTCACCGCGCGCTTGTTTTCATCATAGCGGATGGAACCACGGCCATAGGCGACCGACTGATCCTGCAAATCGCACTCGCCGCCCTGATCGCAAATCGGGCAATCGAGCGGATGGTTGATGAGCAGAAATTCCATCACGCCTTCGCGCGCGTTCTTCACCATCGGGCTATCGGTGCGGATTACCTGACCTTCGGTGGCGGGCAGCGCGCACGACGCCTGCGGCTTGGGCGGCCCCGGCGACACTTCGACCAGACACATGCGGCAATTGCCCGCAATGGACAGTCGTTCATGATAGCAAAAGCGCGGAATTTCCTTACCCGCCAACTCGCACGCCTGCAGGACAGTCGCGCCCTGAGGGACTTCGAGTTCGAGGCCGTCTACGGTGACTTTAGGCATTAAACTTCCCCAACCTCGCACATACGAGCCTGCCGTGCGAAAAAGAGACAGATAACTGATAGCGAAGCCCAAGGCACAATAGATTGTGCGAATTGAAATGGGCTGATGGCACCCGCTCGAAACCCGCCGAAATCATCGTTGAAATTCCAGACCACAAACGCAGCTTCAATAGCTGCACCAACATACAGGATTGTCGACCGCTTCACTCAGCCGCCTCCATCATCCCGCCATTGCGTTCGGCAATACGGCGTTCAATCTCTGGCCGAAAATGCTTCAGCAGACCCTGGATCGGCCACGCGGCTGCATCACCCAGGGCGCAGATGGTGTGGCCTTCGACCTGTTTGGTCACCTGATACAGCGTATCGATTTCCGACACATCGGCATCGCCAGTGCGCAAGCGGTTCATTACGCGCCACATCCAGCCGGTGCCTTCGCGGCACGGCGTGCACTGGCCGCAGCTTTCATGCTTGTAGAAATAGGACAGACGCTCAATCGCGCGGACAATGTCGGTCGATTTGTCCATGACGATTACCGCCGCCGTGCCAAGCCCCGATCCAACGGCTTTGAGGCCATCAAAGTCCATCGGCGCGTCCCAGATTTCGGATGCGGGCACCAATGGCACCGATGACCCGCCGGGGATCACCGCCAGCAGATTATCACGCCCGCCGCGAATGCCGCCGCAATGCTTTTCGATCAATTCGCTGAACGGGATCGACATGGCCTCTTCGACCACGCACGGTGTGTTCACATGGCCGCTGACCTGGAACAGCTTGGTGCCCTTGTTATTGTCGCGACCAAAGCTGGAAAACCAGCCCGCGCCGCGCCGCAGGATCGTGGGCACCACGGCAATGGATTCCACATTGTTGACCGTGGTGGGGCAGCCATAGAGGCCTGCGCCTGCCGGGAAAGGCGGTTTCAGGCGCGGTTGGCCCTTTTTGCCTTCAAGGCTTTCGATCATCGCGGTTTCTTCGCCGCAAATATAGGCACCCGCGCCGCGATGCACATAGACATCGAAATCATAGCCGGAGCCGCAAGCGTTTTTGCCCAGCAATTTCTTGGCATAGGCCTCGGCGACGGCGGCAAACATGGTTTCGGCTTCGCGGATATATTCGCCGCGAATATAGATATAGGCGGCGCGCGCGCGCATGGCGAAACCGGCGATCAACGCGCCTTCGATCAGCTTGTGCGGATCATGGCGCAGAATTTCGCGATCCTTGCAGCTGCCCGGTTCCGATTCATCGGCATTGATGACCAGAAAGCTCGGCCGCTCCGGCGTCGGGTTTTTGGGCATGAACGACCATTTCATGCCGGTGGGAAAGCCCGCACCGCCGCGCCCGCGCAGGCCCGATGCCTTGATTTCCTCAATGATGGCGTCTTGGCCGCGCGCCATCAGGTCCTTGGTTTTATCCCAGTCCCCACGCTTTTGCGCTGCGTCCAGATTCCATGGCTGATAGCCATAGACATTGGTGAAGATACGATCCTTGTCGGCCAGAAAGTCGGACATTACCACTCACCCCGGTAATCATGATTGGCATCGACCATCGCGGTCAGCGTCGTGGGGCCACCCACCGGTTCCACTGTATGACGGCCCGGTTCCTGCGTTCCGGTTTTGGGCGATTTGCCCGCCGCCAGATCATCAAGAATCGTCAGCGTGCGATCATAATCCAGATCTTCGAAATTATCGTCGTTGATCTGAACCATCGGCGCGCTGGAACAATTGCCCATGCATTCGACTTCGGTGAGGGTGAACAGGCCATCGGCGGTGGTCCGCCCCTTGGCCATGCCGCGATCCTTACAGGCGCGCATTACATCATCACTGCCACGCAGCTGGCACGGCGTGGTGCCGCATACCTGCACATGGAAACGGCCCACCGGGGCCAGATTGTACATGGTATAGAATGTCGCGACTTCATACGCGCGCATGAACGGCATATCGAGATGCGCGGCGACATGTTCGATCACCGGTACGGGCAGCCAGCCTTGCGTATTGGTCTCTGCCCCCACCTGACGCTGTGCCAGATCGAGCAGCGGCATCACCGCCGAACGCTGACGCCCGGCGGGATAGCGCGCGATGACCTCTTTGGCCTTGGCGGCGTTGTCATCCGTCCAGGCAAAGCCGCCCCAGCGGGCGCGGACTTCGGCTTCATCGGGGATATGGGGTGCATCAGTCATTGCTAATTCCCGTCTGCGTTTCGTTCCCCTGAGCACGGCTTGCAACCCGATGGGATCTTCTTGTGGATGTGGCCCCTATCATTACAAACGCGCGCCAAGTCGAGAATAGCCATACAATCAAGGAAATTAGGGCACCTGATGCCAAAATCGTCAGGCCACTAGCGCTCCGAACATCGATGCCCAAGAGGTCAGCTAGCGCTACCGCCAAGCCAAATGGTACGAATGAAGCCGCGCTCAGCCGAAGACTTCTAAATCCAGAAACCCCTTGTTCGAGCCAAATGCGGTCAACCCAACGAAGATAGGCTAGCGCAACGTTCACCGGTCACACTCCCCGAACACCACGTCGATGGCGCCGATAATGGCGGTCACGTCGGGCAGCATATGGCCCTTGCACATGAATTCCATGGCTTGCAGGTGGCTGAACGCAGTAGGGCGGATCTTACAGCGATACGGCTTATTGGTGCCATCGCTGACCAGATAGACGCCAAATTCACCCTTGGGGCTTTCGGTGGCGACATAGACTTCGCCCGGCGGCACGTGAAAGCCTTCGGTGTAGAGTTTGAAGTGATGGATTAGCGCCTCCATCGACTGCTTCATTTCACCGCGCTTGGGCGGCACAACCTTGCGGTCGCTGCTGGCAATCGGACCGCTGGGCATTTCGGCCAAGCACTGTTTCATGATGCGCACCGATTGGCGCACTTCCTCAACGCGGACCATGAACCGGTCATAGCAATCGCCGCGCGTGCCCACGGGAATGTCGAACTCCATGCGGTCATACACGTCATAAGGCTGCGAACGGCGCAGATCCCATGCCATGCCAGAGCCACGGATCATCGGGCCGGAAAAGCCCCAATCCAGCGCGTCCTGTTTGCTGACAATCGCGATATCGACATTGCGCTGTTTGAAAATGCGATTGTCGACCACCAGGCTCATCGCGTCTTCGAACAATTTGGGGAAGGTTTCCAGCCAGTTGCCGATATCGACCAGCAGCTTTTCCGGCACATCCTGATGGACGCCGCCGGGGCGGAAATAGGCGCTGTGCATACGCGCGCCCGATGCCCGTTCAAAGAAATTGAGGCAATCTTCGCGGATTTCAAACATCCACAGATTTGGCGTCATTGCGCCAACGTCCATCACATGGCTGCCCAGATTGAGCATGTGATTGCAGATGCGCGTCAGTTCGGCAAAGAACACGCGCAGATATTGGGCGCGCAGTGGAACCTCAAGGTTCAGCAGCTTTTCCACTGCCAGAACATAGGAATATTCCATGCCCAGCGGTGAGCAATAATCCAGCCGGTCAAAATAGGGCAAGGCCTGCAAATAGGTCTTGTACTCGATCAGCTTTTCGGTGCCGCGATGCAACAAGCCGACATGCGGATCGACCCGCTCAATGATTTCGCCGTCCAATTCCAGCACCATGCGCAGCACGCCGTGCGCTGCCGGATGCTGGGGGCCGAAATTGATCGTGTAATTCTGAATCTCGGCATCGCCCACGGTTTCATCCGTGGCGACATGGCCGGTCAGTTCGTTGAGATAGTCAGCCATCAGCCTTTACCTCCAGTGGAATCCGCTTTGGGCTTGCGCGGCGCGCGAGGCTTTGTGGCCTTGGGCGCGGTATCGCCAGCCTCACCGGCTTTGGTCTTGTCAGTCGCAGCCTTGGCGCGCTTGGGGGCAGCAGGCGCCTTGGCCTTTGCGTCCTTGGGCGCACCCTTGTCGGCGACAGTTTCGGCCGCCTTTTCATTGGCCGCTTTGCCAGCGCCAGTATCAGCGGGCTTGTCCGTGGTCTTGGGCGTCGCAGCCGGAGCAGCGGGCGGCGGCGCTGGCGGCGCTTTCTCATCGCCGGGCAGCACATAATCTGTGCCTTCCCACGGGCTCATGAAATCAAAGCTGCGGAAATCCTGGGCCAGCTTGACCGGCTCATACACAACGCGGCCTGCCTCTTCGGAATAGCGCAATTCGACATAGCCAGTGAGCGGAAAGTCCTTGCGGAACGGATGGCCGCGAAAGCCATAATCGGTGAGGATGCGGCGCAGATCGGTATTGCCGCTGAACAGCACGCCATACATATCGAACACTTCGCGTTCGAGCCAGCCCGCGACAGGCCAGATATGCGTGACACTGGGAACCGGCTGAATTTCGTCGGTCGCCACCTTGATACGGATGCGGTGATTGGCCGTCACGCTGAGCAGGTGATAGCAGACTTCGAACCGGTCAGGCCGCGCCGGATAATCGGCACCAGCAATTTCCATCAGCTGCTGATAAGCCATGTCTGATTTGAGTCGCGCCATGACATCGGCAACGGCATCGCGGCGGACCAGAAAGCCGAGCTCATCATGCTCAGCAATCGTCTGGATCAGATCAGTGCCGATCAGCGCCTCGATGCGGGCCTGAACGCCCTCTGCGTGGCGGATAAGGGGAGCGGAATGCGCCATATTGCTGTTCCTTACCGCTCAACCGTGCCGACGCGGCGGATTTTGCGCTGCAACTGCATGACGCCATAAAGCAGCGCCTCGGCCGTCGGCGGGCAACCGGGAATATAGATATCCACGGGCACGATCCGGTCACAACCGCGAACGACGCTGTAGCTATAGTGATAATAGCCGCCGCCATTGGCGCAGCTGCCCATCGAAATCACATATTTGGGTTCCGACATCTGGTCATAGACCTTGCGCAATGCCGGGGCCATTTTGTTGCAGAGCGTGCCCGCCACAATCATGACGTCGGATTGGCGCGGCGACGCGCGCGGGGCAGCGCCGAAACGCTCCATGTCATAACGCGGCATGTTGACGTGGATCATCTCGACCGCACAGCAGGCCAGACCAAAGGTCATCCACCACAGCGATCCTGTGCGCGCCCATTGAAACAGGTCTTCGGTCGAGGTGACCAGAAAGCCCTTGTCATTCACTTCGCCGGTCAGGTCGTTGAAGAAATCCTGATCGGGCGGCGTGATGGCCGTGCCGGGCGTGGCAGTGACGAGTGAAGTCATGTTTGTCATTCCCAATCCAGCGCGCCCTTTTTCCAGGCATAGATGAAGCCGATGATCAGTTCGGCCAGAAACACCATCATCGTGGCCCAGCCGGTCCAGCCGATTTCCTCAAGGCTGACAGCCCAGGGAAACAGGAACGCGGCTTCAAGGTCAAAGATGATGAACAGGATGGCGACGAGGTAAAAGCGCACGTCAAACTGGCTGCGCGAATCCTCGAACGCGGGGAAACCACATTCATATTCGCTCAGCTTTTCTGCCGTGGGATTGTGTGTGCCGGTCAGCCGTGAAACGCCCATGGGCAGAAACACGAACAAGGACGACAAAGCCAATGCCACGCCCAGGAAAATCAGGATCGGCAGATATTGCGAAAGATCAACCACAGCGCGCCCGTTTCAACAAGGAATCCTGCACCCGCCCCTAGCCAGATGCCCGCCTGCCCGCAAGCCTCGCATGGCAAAAAAGCCTGTAAAAGGGCCATGTTGCGAGTCGGTTGCAACATTGGCCGAGTCGCGATCAGGCGCGCTTGGCGTCCGCCAGCAATTTATGCAGCCGTGAATGCATGGCGTCATTGCCCGCCAGCACTTCGGCATCGGGAATAGCAGGGGCGCGGCCGCGGAAATCGGTAATGAAACCGCCCGCCTCGCGCACCAGCAAAGCGCCCGCAGCCGTATCCCAGGGAGACAAAGCCGTTTCCCAAAAGCCATCATAACGGCCCGCCGCCAGCCAGGCGAGATCGAGACTGGCCGCGCCAAAGCGACGAATACCGGCGACGCGCGGGGCAATTGCGCTGAAAATCTTGGTCCATTCGGCCAAATCACCATGCGCCTGATAGGGGATGCCCGTGGCGATCAGCGCATCGTCCAGATTGCGCCGCGCCGAAACGCGCAGGCGCTTGTCATGCAGCCAAGCGCCCTTGGACTTTTCGGCCCAATAGCTTTCGTCGGTAATCGGTTGATACACCAACGCCGCGATAATATCGCCCCAGCTGCCATCGGGCGCACGCTCTTGCGCCGCAATCGAAATGGCGAAATGCGGGATGCCGTGCAGGAAATTGGTGGTGCCATCCAGCGGATCGATGATGAACCGCCCCCGGCCCTCTTCAGCCGGAATGTCGCCGCCTTCCTCCAGCAAAAAGCCGACGCCAGGGCGCGCTTTCAGCAATTCGTCATAAAGCGTGCGTTCCGACGCCTGATCGGCCTTGGACACGAAATCCGACGGGCCTTTTTTGGAGACCTGCAGATGCTCAATCTCGCCAAAATCGCGGCGCAGGCGCTGTCCGGCCTTGCGCGCGGCGCGTTCCATGACGGTGATTAGGGCCGATTTGGCTGGCATAATATTGGCTCCTGGGTGCGCTTCATGGCGCAGGCATAATCTTCAATGGGGCATTGCCCCCTTAACGCAACAGGGCGGCCCCGGCTTATGCCTTGGCCGCCCCTTGTTGTGGCAAAGCCCAGGCTCAATCCGCCTTGCGGACATATTCCTTGGCATAAACATCAACCACGATGCGCGTGCCCGACGAGATATGCGGCGGCACCATCACGCGCACGCCATTGTCGAGGATGGCGGGCTTATAGCTTGATGAAGCCGTCTGGCCCTTTACCACGGCATCGGCCTCAACAATCATCGCTTCAATGGTGTCGGGCAGCTGCACCGAAATCGGGCGCTCGTCATACATTTCCAGCGTCACTTCCATGCCGTCTTGCAGGAACGCCACCTCATCGCCAAGCATATCGGCATCCAGCATGATCTGTTCGTAATTTTCCTGGTCCATGAACACCAGCTTGTCGCCATCGACATACAGGAATTGAAAGTCCTTGGTGTCCAGACGCACCTTTTCAATGGTGTCGGCGCTGCGGAAACGCACATTGGTTTTGCGGCCATCGATCAGGTTCTTCATTTCCACCTGCATGAATGCGCCGCCCTTGCCCGGCTGGGTATGCTGGGTCTTGGCGACGCGCCAGATGCCCTTTTCATATTCCAGAATGTTGCCGGGACGGATGTCGACACCGCTGATTTTCATGCGAAACGCCTTTATGATGGATCAAAATTTTACGGAAAGGTGGCGCGCCCTTAGCGATTGCAGCGCGCGGCGGCAAGGGCGATGACTCGCGGCGAGGCAAGCAAGCGTGATTGCGCGCACGGACAGCATGGCGATTTCATCCTATCGCCTTTACAAATTTTTGCATAAAAGCATCATGGGAGTGAGATATTCACGATGATCGATTGCGCCGGAGATTGCGAAATTCGCCAACCGCTGAACAGCGCAGCGGGCCATTGCATTCCGGCTCAGGGGCTATTTGGCAAATGCCGTCTGAACCTGCCACCAACGCATCAATCGGTTCTGTTTGCCGTACCTAGCATGGACGAATTCGAAGATGATTTCATCCTCTATGGTCAGCGTCTGCATAGCAATGATCATAGCGTTGATGCCGATAGCAGTAACGCCGCCTGATCAGCTTTTGGCAGGATCGGTTCCCTGATTATTCCAATCGGCAGACATTTCGGCTCCAAAGCTGTGATGATCTCCGGCGTGCAGATCCTGCGCTTCATGCTGCGCAGATAGTCGCTGTTTATCGCGGCGGCGAAATTCATCGATTGTCTGTTCGATTTCCCAACCATCAACCGCAACCGAGGCAAGGCCCTGCCGCGCCAGATTGATCGCCGATTCCATGACTTCGCGCTGTAATCCG
>JBGSTI010000439.1:0-6024 GCA_041736605.1 Sphingomonadaceae bacterium | reverse complement strand
GCGGATCAGGCGTGTGGCGGCCATGGCGGTGCCGCCAGTGGCGATCAGATCATCTACGATTACGATATTGCTGCCCGCAACAACCGCGCCGGGATCAATTTCCAGCCGGTCGGTGCCATATTCCAGCGCATAATCGATGCCAAGTGTGGGCACCGGCAGTTTGCCCTGTTTGCGCACTGGTAGAAAGCCGACGCCCAGCCGCGCCGCCACAGCTGCGCCAAAGATAAAGCCGCGCGCCTCCATGCCCGCAATCATCGCTGCACCATGGGCACGTTCGGCCAGATGATCGATTGAGGCGGCAAAGCCTGCGCCATTGCCAATCAACGTGGTGATATCGCGAAACTGGATGCCCGCATGCGGGAAATCAGGAATGGTGCGAATCAACGCCTTGAGGTCATCAACGGACATACGGGCTTGGGTCATGCGGTGATCCTGCAATTGACAGCGGGTGTGCGGCGCAAAGCAAAAGGGGCGCCCGTTGACAGACGCCCCTTTTCAAGCTCGATCATGCGACCGGACCGAAAAAGCTCAGTGCTTTTTCTTTTCGGCCCAGATGCTGCGATACGACATATAGGCCAGGATCGTCGCGATCAGCAGGAAGCCGAGAACGGCGAGACCACTGCTTTTGCGGTTTTCCAGCTTGGGCTCGGCGGTCCAGGTCAGGAATGCCGCGACGTCCTTTGCCATCTGATCGACGGTCGATTTGGTGCCATCGGCATAGGTCACCTGTCCGTCGCCGGTCAGCGGCGGGGCCATCGCCAAGTTCAAGTTGGCGAAATACGGATTGTGATGCAGGCCCTTACCCGGCATCGAATCCGGGAAGCGCTTGGCCAGTTCCTTTGACGGAGCCGAATAGCCGGTCAGCAACGAATAGACATAGTTCGTGCCATCATGGCGCGCCTTGGTCATCAACGACAGATCGGGTGGAATGGCATTGTTGTTCGCCGCAGCCGCCGCCACATTATTGGCAAAGGGCAGCGGGAACTTGTCAGCGGGCAGCGGCGCGCGCGTTGCGGCTTCGCCCGTGTTGGGATCGATCGAAGGGGCCTGAATCGCCCAATTCTTGGCAATGGCCTTTACTTCGTCTTCGTTATAGCCAAGCGCCTCAAGGTCGCGGAACGCCACCTGATTAAGCGAGTGACAAGCCGAGCAGACTTCCTTGTACACTTGGAAGCCGCGCTGCAACTGTGCCCGGTCAAAACGGCCGAACACGCCGTCATGCGACCAGTTCACCTGTTTGGGGTGCTTCAGGAACGCATGCTCTGCCGTTTCGGCAGGCGGCTCAGACACAAAGGCGACACCGCCCATGACGAGTGAAACAATCAACCAGCCGCTGAAAAACAGGCCGACGAGGAAAGCGATAAGACGAACCATGATCTAACTTTCAATTGCCGTTGCGCAGGCCGGTCATTCGGCGGGTTGCAGAGAGGCGGTGCCAGTCGAGGCACCAGCGGCGGGTGCCGCGCTGCCCAGAACGGCTTCGGTGATCGAACCCGGAAGGGGCTCCGGCCGTTCGATCGCGGAGATGATCGGCAGGATGATCAGGAAGTGTGCGAAATAATAGGCCGAAGCGATCTGCGAAATCATCACATAAGGCTCTGCCGCAGGTGCGCCGCCGCAATAGCCCAGCACCAGCACGCACGGGATCAGGCCATACCAGAAGAATTTGCGGAACAGCGGACGGTACAAGCCCGAACGGACCGGCGACGTATCCAGCCACGGCAGGAAGAACAGCAGCAGAATCGATGCAAACATCGCCAGCACGCCGAGCAGCTTTGCCGGAATGAAGAAGAAGTCGAAGGTAAAGGCGCGCAGGATCGCGTAGAACGGCCAGAAATACCATTCAGGCACAATGTGCGCCGGTGTCGACAGCGGATTGGCCGGGATATAGTTATCCGGGTGGCCCAGCGCGTTCGGCATGAAGAACACGAAAGCACAATAGATCAGCAGGAACACGCCCAATCCGAAGCCATCCTTTGCCGTGTAATACGGGTGGAACGGCACGGTATCGCTTTCGGTCTTCACATCGACGCCCGTCGGGTTCGACGAACCGGGGATGTGCAAAGCCCAGACATGCAGGACAACACAGCCCAGGATCACGAACGGCAACAGATAGTGAAGCGAGAAAAAGCGATTCAGAGCCGCATTGTCAGGCGAGAAACCGCCGAGCAACAGCGTCTGGATCGGTTCACCAATCACCGGAATGGCGGAGAACAGGCCGGTAATCACCTTGGCACCCCAGAAGCTCATCTGGCCCCAAGGAAGCACATAACCCATGAAGGCAGTGGCCATCATCAGCAGGAAGATGACGATGCCGAGCAGCCAGATCATCTCACGCGGGGCCTTGTACGAGCTGAAAAACAGCCCGCGGAAGATGTGGATATAGACCACCACGAAGAAGAAGCTGGCACCATTGGCGTGCGCATAACGCAGCATCCAGCCGCCATTGACGTCGCGCATGATATGCTCGACCGAATTGAACGCCACCGTGGCTTCCGGCGCATAATGCATGGCCAGAACGATACCGGTGATCAGCTGGATCATCAGGGCAAAGCCCGACAATACGCCGAAATTCCAGAAATAGTTGAGGTTACGCGGAACCGGATAGCCAGCGCCAACGGCGTTGTAGACAAAGCGCGGCAGCGGCAGGCGCTGGTCCAGCCACTTCATCAGCGGATTCTGCGGGGTATATTCTTGTGCCCAGGGAAAGCTCATGTCTCTTTACCTCAACCGATCTTCACGACAGTGTCGGACAGAAATTCAAATACCGGAACCTCAAGGTTCGACGGGGCGGGGCCTTTGCGGATGCGACCAGCCGTATCATAATGCGAACCATGGCACGGGCAGAAATAGCCGCCAAACTCGCCCTTCACTTCGCCCTGCGCTGCACCCAGCGGCACACAGCCAAGATGGGTACACACGCCCAGCGTGATCAGCCAGTTGCGCTTGCCCTCAATCGTGCGGTCATCCAGCGACTGCGGATCGCGAAGCTCATCAACCTTCACGGCCTTGGCATCTGCCTGTTCCTTATCGGTCAGGTTGCGGATGAACACTGGCTGTTTGCGCCACACGGCCTTGATGGCCATGCCCGGCTGCACCGCCGAAACGTCGATTTCCGCCGATGCCTGTGCCAGCACGTCGGCGCTGGGGTTCATCTGGTTGACCAGCGGAAAAACCACGGCAGCGCCGCCCACGCCAGCAAAGCTGACCGCTGCGATGTGGATGAAATCGCGGCGGCGAACGCCATCCGCGGTATCGGCACCGGTATGATCACCACCTGCCGTCATTTTTGCGAGTTCTGCCATAATCAGCCCTGTTCAAACGAATCTGTCTGCTGCGAAAAGCCACGAAAGAGGCAGCGTTACGGGCTTTCGCCGCATAACACACCCCCATTTGCGGGCCTGATAGACCCAAAACAAACCATTTGCCAACAGCCAATTTGCCCCCTGGTGACAGGAAATCCAAACACGCTATAGGGCGGCGATGCAAGTGGCGCTATTTCAACCCGATCAGGCAGGCAATGTGGGGGCCGTGATGCGGGTCTGTGCCTGCATGGCAACAGCCCTGCACATTATCCAGCCTTGCGGTTTTGCGATGGGTGACAAGCAGTTGCGCCGATCCGCCATGGATTATGCTGGCCTTGCCGATGTGACCAGCCACGCCGATTGGGATGCGTTTCGCGCCGCCACCGCTGGCACCGGCCGCCTGATCTTGTTGTCCAGCAAGGGCAATGCCAGCCTGTATGACGCGGCCTTTATGCCCGGTGACATTATTCTGATGGGATCGGAAAGCAGCGGCGTGCCCGATCATGTGGCAGAGGCCGCCGATCTTGTCCTGCGTATTCCGATGCACGCCGCTGTCCGTTCGCTGAACCTGAGCGTCGCCACTGGCATTGCGCTTTGCGAAGGGCTGCGCCAGACCGGCGGCCTGCCTGAATTGACCTGATAATCGAAAGCCTGATATGACCGACTGGACCGAACAGAAACTGGCCGCGCGCACCTGGTTTGAAAACCTGCGCAATTCTATCTGCGCCGAATTTGAGCGCATTGAGCGCGAGGCCGGGAGCGATGCCAGCTTTGTCTATACCCCATGGCAGCGCCCCGATGAAAGCGGCGCACCGGGCGGCGGCGGGGTGCGTAGCCAAATGAACGGCAAAGTGTTTGAAAAGGTCGGCGTCAACGTCTCCACGGTATCGGGCGCGTTCCATCCTGATTTCGCCAAGACCATCCATGGCGCGGGCGAAGACCCCCGCTTTTTCGCCACCGGCATTTCGCTGGTGGCGCATATGGCCAATCCGCATGTGCCCGCTGTGCATATGAATACGCGCTTTCTGGTGACGCAAAAGGCATGGTTTGGCGGCGGGGCCGACCTTAATCCGCCCATTCCCTATGAGGATGACAGCGCCGATTTCCATGCCGCGATGAAGGCCGCGTGCGATCCGCATGGGGCGGATTACCATGACCGATTCAAAGCCTGGGCCGATGATTATTTCTTCATCCCCCATCGCAATGTGCATCGCGGCATTGGCGGGATATTCTATGATCATCTGGAATGCACCGATGACGCGGCGTTCGACGCCAATTTTGCCTTTACCCGCGATGTCGGGAGCGCGTTTCTGGATATCTTTCCGAAACTGGTGCGCCGCCGGATGAACCAGCCGTTCGACGCAGCCGAAAAAGAGGCGCTGCTCCACTGGCGCGGGCGCTATGTCGAGTTTAATCTGGTCTATGATCGCGGCACATTGTTTGGCCTTAAGACCGGCGGCAATATCGACGCCATTTTGATGAGCCTGCCGCCCGAGGTGAAATGGGCGTGATTCAGGACATCATCGTCATTGCGAGCGCAAGCGAAGCAATCCAGTTCTACAACGCTCTGGATTGCCGCGCTTCGCTCGCAATGACGATCTAAATCAGGAAAACGTCTTTTCCAGACCCACTGAACCGCCGCCCGTCAGCTGACGATAAATCGCCGCATAGACCGCCAGAAGGAGCACCGACAGCACGCCGCTCAACACCGCTTCAACCGCGCCAGAGGCCACCAGTGCGCCGGTGGTCGGCAGAATGGCGGTAAAGATCACACCCATGATGCCGCCAATGATCGCGTAGATGATCCCGGCAATGATCGCGACCAGCAGCACCAGCCCGAAAATACGCAGCGAATTGCCCTTGGTCAGGCCAAAAGACCGCTTCAGCGCCGTAATCGGATTGGTTTCCTTTTCCGCTGCAATCACCGGCGAGGTCAGGATCAGACGAAAGCTGATCCAGATCGCAGCAACCAGCAGCACGATGCCCAGCAGCACGGCAATGGTGATGCCCAATGTTTCACCAGCCACGCTTACCAACAGCGCAATGACCATGGCGACGGCAAAGCCAATCACCACCGCCACCAGCACGATGATCAACTGCGCCAGCAAATTGGGAATGAACAGCTTTCCGGCTTGCGAGATCGATTCGCCCACGGTCGGGCGGTTGGCATCCAGAAAGATGATCAATATCGCCAGCGTGCCCAGCATCTGCGCCAGTGCGACAAAGAACAGGCCAAAGCCCATGGTGCCGTAAAACTGGCTAAGCGCGCCCAGCATCGCTTCGGGGCCGCCGCCCTGCCCCATCATTTCCATTTCGGCCATGAAATTGGCGGTATCTTCTGCCGTAAAAACCGACAGGATCAGGCTAGGCAAAACCAGAAATACCCCCGCCACTGCCACCAGCAACTGGCTGTTGCTTTTCAGCATCCGCGTTGCTTCATTCCATGCCGTCCCAAGATCGAGCTGCATTGTTCGTCCCCTTTTTTCCGCACCCGCCCCGGCGGGTTAACCCTGACCCTATTGGACAGCATTGCCGCAAGGCTTGCAACCCCCGCCGCGCGCGCATAGGCATTTGGCCATGACTTTACCGTCCCCCAACCTGCCCGATCCCGAATGGACGACCAGCCCCGGCCTCACCGATTATACGCAGGCTTTGGCCGACATGGAGGCGCGCAACGCCGCGATTGCGGCAGGCGATGCAGGCGAGCTGATCTGGCTGC
>JBGSTI010000419.1:0-2662 GCA_041736605.1 Sphingomonadaceae bacterium | reverse complement strand
ATGGCCGCGCCAGTGCAGCGCGGGGCGGCCATCGTCTGGCTGCGTGATTGTGAACGCAGACAGCGGATCAGCGGCCATCGCCTTGGCCTGATCGGCCAGCAAACGGGGCAGATGCTTTTCTGCCGCCGCCGCCAGCAATTTATGCTCGCCATGCCGCGCATCGGCGGACAGGCGAAAGCGCAGGCCCTGCAAGGTGCCAATCGCCTCGCCATCCACGGTCACTGTGCCATCATCGGCCAAAGCGACGGGCAGCAGGCTGGCATCCTGCCCCATCTGGCGGACCAGAACGGCGGTGCGACGGTCAACAAAACGCTGCATCAACCGGCTGTGCAACGCATCGGACAATCGCGTTTCGACCGCCTTGGCGCGCGCGCCCATTTCCTCGCGCGCCAGCACCCAATCGGGGCGCTCGGCAATATAGGCCCAGCTGCGAATGGCAGACAGGCGGCCCGACAGCGTATCGATATCGCCTTGCAAATTATCCAGATCGGCAATTTTGCGCGCGACATAATCGCTGCCCAGCCGCCCATCGCCACTGGCCAGATCGCGCCACAGCCGGGCAATGAAACCGGCATGATGCTCTGCGCCGACCGACTGGAAATCGGGCAGGCGGCATAGATCCCAGAACCGCTGCACCTGATGGCGGCCGCGTACATTGCCGCCCAGCATCGAATCATCGGCAAGGCGTTTCAGCACTTTCAGATCAATCGCCTCAGGCGCGGCGGTGAGGCCGGGCAGGCCGGGCGATTCCTCCAGACTGGTAATCAGTGCGCCCAAAGACGCAAAATCGGGATCGGCATTGCGCCAATATAGCCGCTCCAATGGCGCAAAGCGGTGATCCTCGATGGCCATGATTTCGGCATCGGTCATCGGATCGGCCCCGGTCAGCGTGCCGAACGTGCCATCGCGGTGATGCCGCCCGGCGCGTCCGGCAATCTGCGCCATTTCCGCTGGCGTCAGTCGGCGATGGCGGCGACCGTCGAATTTGGACAGCGCGCCAAACGCCACATGGCCGACATCCATGTTCAGCCCCATGCCAATGGCATCGGTGGCGACCAGATAATCGACCTCGCCCGCCTGATACATCGCCACTTGCGCGTTGCGGGTGCGCGGCGATAGCGCCCCCATCACCACCGCCGCGCCGCCGCGAAATCGGCGCAGCATTTCGGCAATGGCGTAAACCTGCTCCACCGAAAACGCGACGATTGCGCTGCGCGGCGGCAGGCGCGACAATTTGCCCATGCCCGCATAGCTGAGCGTGGAAAAGCGCGGTCGCCCGACAATCTCGGCCTCAGGCAGCAGGCTGGCAATGATCGGGGCCAGACTTTGCGAGCCGAGGATCATCGTCTCCTCGCGTCCGCGTGCATGCAGCAGCCGGTCGGTGAAAATATGCCCGCGTTCGGGATCAGCGGCCAGTTGCGCCTCATCAATCGCGACAAAGGCGAAATCCTGTGGCTTGGCGTTACCTATCGCTGGGCGCACCAGCGGCATAGCCTCCACTGTGGCGCAATACCAGCGCGCATCGGGCGGCACGATGCGTTCCTCGCCGGTGACCAACGCCACCTGCGCCTCGCCCTTGATCGCGACCACCCGGTCATAGACTTCGCGGGCCAAGAGGCGCAGCGGAAAGCCGATCACCCCGCTCGAATGCGCGCACATCCGCTCGATCGCCAAATGCGTCTTGCCGGTATTGGTGGGGCCGAGAACGGCCATCACCCGGTGCTGTGGGCCGGATTTGGTCATGGCTCTGTTGTCGGCATGGGCGGCGGGGCTTGCAAGGGGGCGGTGCCAAATTTGCGGGGGATGAATCAATGTTGCTTCCGGCTCTGTCGTCATTCCCGAGAAGGCGGGAATCGATCACCGAAGCAGGAGGCCTCTATGGCGGATGATGGATGCCCGCCTTCGCGGGCATGACGATGCTTTAAATTCATTTGCTTATCCTCCCCTTCGACTTGGCGAAGGGGAGGGGGACCGTTCGCGAAGCGAATGGTGGAGGGGCTTTGGCAAGGTTGTATTTTTCCCCTCCGTCAGTCGCTTCGCGCCTGCCACCTCCCCATTGCAAGTCAATGGGGAGGAACTTGTTGCTCGCGAGCCCGCACTCACCGCCCAATTCCAACCGTTAAATTGACATTAACCAGCTTTGTTTACATGTAGCGCCTCAAGGGTCAGCGCGGCCGGGCTGCGCGGTGCAAGAGGGTGTTTTGGTGTTCCACACGCAGGGCCGCGATCAGGCAGCGATGCAGGGCTTTGGCCGTCAAGGCGCGACGCCCGCCGATGCGGTTCCGCCTGTCAGCCTCAAGGCCCGGTTCACCGATTTCCGCGATACGCTGATCCTGTCAGACTGGACGCCCGATCTGGCCAGCCATGTCGGTAGCGCGCGCTGGTTTCGTGGGCTCGGCACCTTGCTGGCGCTTGTCGCCGTGGCGCTGGCATTTTGGCCGTCATTTGAGCCGGTGCGCGCGGCGCCGGTCCTGGCGGTCAATGATTCGATCCGTGACGAATATGGCAGCCAGATGGTCATGCCCTTGGCGCTGGGCGGGGATAGCGGACGGCGGATGCATGCCACCGATGCCGTGCTGGCGCTGAAGGCCAATCCCGAACGCCCCGAAATCGATATGGTCGCGACCTTGGGCCAGGGCGACAGCTTTGGTCGCGTGTTGGA
>JBGSTI010000308.1:0-7197 GCA_041736605.1 Sphingomonadaceae bacterium | reverse complement strand
GCCTTGAATTTTCGGTGGAGGATTTTGAGCGGATTTTGCGGATCAACACCGTCAGCGTCTTTGCCCTGTGTCAGGCCGCGCTGCCGTACCTGATTGCCAGCAAGGGCTGTATCGTCAACACCGCGTCGACGGCCGCGCTACAGGGCATTGCCTATACCGTCGCCTATGCGGCGTCAAAGCACGGCGTCGCCGCGATCACTCGCAGTCTGGCGATCGAGTTTGCTGCCAAGGGTGTGCGGATCAACGCCATTTGCCCCGGCCATGTCAACACGCCAATGGGCAACGCCGCACCGCCGCCGGGCGATGTCGATTGGGGCCTTGTCATGCGCAACGCGCCAAAGCTGGAAAATGGTAGCTGCGAACCGTCAGATGTTGCCGCCATGTTTGCCTATCTGGCCAGCGAGGATGCCCGCAAGGTCACCGGCGCGCTGTTCACCATCGACGGGGGCCAGCTGGCCGGGTAAACTCTATAATCAAGCAGGAGAGATTGGGATGGGCACATTGCAGACACAGGCTATGTCGGCGCATGTCGGGACGGAAATATCCGGATTTCAGCTAGCCGATGCGACCGATCAGCAGATCGACCAAATCAAGGCGGTATTGGCGGATCGAGGGCTGGTCGTGTTTCGGGATCAGGTTTTGACCGAAGAAGATCATATCGCCTTTGCCCGTCGCATCGGACCGGTTGTGGTCAACAACTATTTCCCGTCCAACAATGGCTATCCTGAAATCGCCGAAGTCCGCAAATGCGAGACGCAGATGGCCAATATTGGCGGGGGTTGGCACACCGATCACAGCTATGATCAAATTCCGGCCATGGGTTCGATCCTCGTGGCGCGTGACCTGCCGCCCAGTGGCGGCGATACGTTGTTTGCCAGCATGGCGGCTGCCTATGAATCGCTATCGGATGGCCTAAAAGCTACGCTGGAAACGATGCGGGCGGTCCACACAGCAGACCACATCTATGGGCCACAGGGGTTTCTTTCCAATTCCGATCAGGGCGCTGATCTGAAGGGTCGCGACCTTAAGACGCGTGCCGTGCATCCTGTAATCATTCGCCATCCCGATACCGGCCAAAAGCTCTTATATGTGAACTCAGGTTTCACCACGCATTTTGAGGGATGGACCCGCGACGAGAGCTTGGCTTTGTTGAACCACCTATTTGCTGTCGGCGCCGAACAATCCCATCAATGTCGCCTGATCTGGCAGCCCGGCACGGTCGCTATATGGGACAATCGCTCAACATGGCATTATGCGCTCAACGATTATCATGGGCATCGTCGATTGATGCACCGCATTACAATAGATGGTGTCGCGATCAGTTAGAGCGTGATGACATCAGATTGATGCACCGGGATTGCCAGGGCAAGTTTCACGGCGAGGAAGGCTGAGCAGCGCGGCCTGGTTGGACGTGCCAGCAGCGTGACGCTGTCCGAGGGACTTGCCAAGGCAACCGCGAAGCGGCGGGCCGCTTTTGGCCGAAATGCAGCGTTGCTTGTCGGTCACGATGCAAAAGCATCGCTCCCTTCGCGCGCCTTGCCTTCGGCCAAAATCGGCTCCGTCGCGGTGTATCAATCTAATGTCATCACGCTCTAAAGCACAGCAAAGCGCGCGCGGCTGCGTCTCCATTCAGCGGGGCATTGTCGCGCCGTGCCACGCGCCAACCTTCGGGCATCCGGCACAGAGTCCAGCGATTGGATGAAATTCGCCATGGCTCGATAATATTGTCCCGCTGTCGCAGGACAAGGCTATAGCCAATCGCAACGGCATGATCACCGGCCAAATCAATGGCCACTGGCCCCAAAAAATGGGCGCAGCCATCCGCCATCAGCGCGCGATGAACTGGCCCATCGATCAGTGCCGCTATGGCCGCATGGCCAACCGCCTCGCCCATGCCGCCAACGGCATAGACACCATCCTCACACCACAGGTCAGCAACTGCTTCGGCCTGTCCGCTGTCCGCCAGCGGGCCATATCGGGCGATCAGGTCGCGGATCGCCTCGCGGTCCTCCAGCGCTTGCAGGCGGTGGTCTAGCGCGTCAGCCAAGGGCCGCCTTAAGGCCGGCCTGCCGCCCAAAAAATGTGCAATCGGCCAAGCTCAAACCCGATGAATAGCCATGGCCCCATGCTGGCAGTCCGCTGGTACAGCGCCCCGCTGCAAAAAGGCCGGCAATTGGCGCACCACTGCGATCCAGCACCTCGGCTTGTGCGCTTGTCTTGAGCCCACCAAGTGTGAAGAAACTGAAATAGCTCGCCTGAAAGTTCAGCTCAAGGGCAACAAAAGGCCCCTGATCCAATGGCGTCAGGATCGGCGGGCGCTTGTCAAACAAGGGATCGCGTCCGTTTTGCGCATTGCGATTATACACGTCCATCGTGGCGACCAGCGTGCCTGGCTCCAGCTCCAGCTCGCCCTCTACTTCGGCCCAATCCGCCCCAGTTGCTGCAATGGTCATCCGAGCAAAATCCGGCGGCTGCTGAAAATGGGCGCTGTCCAGCAACAGATAAACCTTGCCGCCCGGCTGATCGACAGCACAGCGGCTCACGCGCCCATGATAGCAATCCTCGTTGATGAACCGCTGCCCCTGCACATTGATGAAAACGCCATAGGCATGGCTCTCCGGTATCGTCCAAGGGCAGGTCGTAAAGAATTGCTCCATATGCACGGTGTCGCCACCAACACTGACGCCAAGCTCAATCCCCGCGCCATCATCCTTGTCGCCAATCGGCGCGTCGATGCGGAACGTCTCAGGGCAATATTTGCGCCGCATCGCTTCGTTCATCACAAAGCCGCCCGTCGCCAGCACCACGCCCTTGTGCGCGCGCACGAACCGATCCTGATTATCGATGCGAACAACCACGCCGACAATACGGCCCGCATCATTGCGGATCAGCGCCACGGCGCGCGCATCAACAATCACCTCGACGCCCAAAGCGCGCGCCCGCGCTTCCAGCACATCAACCAGCGGACGGCCCCCGCCCCAGCCCATATGCTGGATGACATGGCCGCGCGGCGCTGGCTTGGCGATGTCGCAAAATGGTGCCGCAGCCTCGCTGCCTGACCAGATCAGGGTTGAATCGTCGGTTGGCTCGATATGCTTGCCCGGCAGATAATTGCCGCGATACGGCACGCCCTGCGCCTTGAGCCACGCAAAATGATTAAGAGCCTCGCGTCCATAAAGATCGCACTTGGCTTCATCGGCAAAGGGGCCTCCCGCTGCCTTGAGATAGGCGGTGAAATCCTCGGTGCTATCCTCGAACCCTGCGGCCCGCTGCACATCCGTGCCGCCATTGCCGCCAATATAGATTTCTCCACCCGACAGGCCCGAAGCGCCGCCGCTGCCCGAATTGCGTTCAAACAATAATACGTCCGCACCGGCTGTTCGCGCCTCAATCGCGGCACAAGCCCCGGTTGCACCAAAACCGATCACCGCTACATCGGTTTCATGGTCCCACTGCGGAACCGACCGCTCATCGCAAGGCTTGTGTAACGAATAGTCCGCCATCATCCGCGCGTCTTCTGCATATTGATTGCCCCATCAACAATCAAATAGAGCGCGCCGCAACGATGGACATGCGCGCCGAAACCATAGGTGAATCTGGCTCGGGAAAGCCCGCCGTTCACAGATAGGCTCCATCCTGATAAATCAGCGGGGACACAGAATTGGACACCACCGCGTCAAGCACGCGAGCGATGACAATCGAGTGCGTGCCATAGGCCAGCATGGCATCAATCACGCAGGTCAAACTGGCCTGTGCCCCGTCCAGAACCGGCAAGCCACCATCGCCCTCGCGCCACGCGCCATGGTTGAACCGTTCGTTTTGCGGCACGCCGCCGCCAAAGGCCGCAGAAACATGCTGTTGATCGCGCGACAGCAGATTGACCAACAAAGGCGTCGTCGGAACCAGCAGCGAATGGATATTGGTCGAACGGTTGATGCACAGCAGCACCGCTGGCGGATCAACCGTCAGCGACGTAACCGACGTCGCGGCAATGCCAACAGGGCCATCCTCACCCTTGGCGACGACAATGGCCACCGAAGCGGCCAACCGCCGCATCGCCATGCGAAAACGGTCAGGCAACCCTTCCGGAATCAGCGGATAGCCCTCAGCCACGGATAAAACCGAGCGCGAGCGTATTGAACTCCGCAGCCCGCTCTACCTGCACCCAATGCCCGGTGCGGGTAAAGGTCATGCAGCGCGCATCCTTGCATTGATCAAGGAAATAGCGCGCACCGCTTTCGGGACAAAATTCATCATTCAGGCCCCATAAGACAAGGATTGGCTGATCAATCTCGCCAAGGCGCGGACCAAGATTGGGCGTGCGCATCCGCATCAACACGTCCTTTGGCTGTGTGCGGGCAACGGCAAATCGCTCCTGCACCAGCGTATCGGAAATGCGCGGCACAAAATCGGGATGGACGAGATTGCCGATCAGCCGCCGTTGCTCATCAATGTTGAAATCAGGTCCGCCAAAGTTCGACACCATTTTGGTGATGCCGGGCATCTTGAAATAATCGGCCTGCTCTTCGATACAGCCAGGCGCCATCAGTATCAGGCGTGTGGCAAAGCCGGGATGGTCAAGGATCATTTGCAGGGCGATGCCGCCGCCCAGCGAATTGCCGACCAGCACGGCCTCGCTGACGCCATTCGCCTGAAGCGCCTCGTAGAGTGTATCAGTGAACAGTTGCAGCGTATAATCAATGCCTTCGGGCTTTGACGAAGCGCCATAGCCGATCAGATCGGGCAGGATGACGCGATAGCCCGCCGCAACAAAGCTTGGCCAATTGTCGCGAAAGTTCGACGCGCCCGATGCACCAGGCCCGCTGCCGTGGATGAACACGACCGCCGTGCCCTCGCCTGCCGATTTGACGTGGATGTCATAGCCGCCGCTGACCCGGTAAGTCGCCTCTGCCAATGCTGTCATGGCCCTTACCCTTAAACGAACGGGTTGAGCGGATCGGCACCCAGCATCACCCACACCGCTTCACTGGTGCGGTTGTTGGGATCATTGGCGACATGCGCACGGCCCGCATGGAGATCGAGCCACGGCTGAAGAATGTCACTGGTCATATAGATGGCGCGGCCACCCAATTGCTTGACGATGTCGTCAACCAGATCGGCCAGACGCCGCACCACCGTGCTCGACTGATACGCAAAGAAGGTGCGCTTCTCCATCGGGATGGCCTCGCCGCGTTCGGCATAACCAAGCAGTTCGTCCATCGTCAGGCGCAGCGTTGTTTCCATCTCTGCCTTCTCGGCAATCGCTGCCATGATCGCGGCATGGAGCATTGGATCCGCCTTTGAGGCCTTGCCTGTGTTGGTCGAGATACGATCCTGCATAATCGCCAGACCGGCATTGATCGCCGCCTGCGCCCCGCCAAAGGCCGCCGTCGAGACGGAACGGACGAACACCTGCGCCCAAGGCAAACGATAAAGCGGGCCATCATTGACCGCCTGTCCCGGATTTTGGCAGAGGAAACCGTCGCTTGATTTGTGGGTGCGATAATCGGGCACAAAGACGTCATCGACGATGATGTCATGGCTGCCAGTGCCCTGAAGCCCGAAAGTGTGCCACGCATCCTCATCAATTGTATAGTCACTGCGCGGCAGCAGGAATGTGCGCATTTCCATTGGTGTGCCATCATCCTTGGGCGGGCAAAACGCGCCCAGCAGCACCCATCCACAATGGACCGAACCTGTCGAAAAGCCCCAGCGCCCGGATAGGCGGAAACCGCCATCGACATGGGTCACCTTGCCGACCGGCTGATAGGTGGACGACACCAGCATCGAAGGGTCATCGCCCCACACCTCTGCTTGCGCCTCATCATGAAACAACGCCATTTCATAGGGGTGGCAACCGACCACGCCATACATCCAGCCAGTGGACATGCAGCCTTCGGCCAAAGCTTTCTGCACCTCAAAAAAGACATTGGGATGCATTTCATAGCCACCATAGCGGCGCGGCTGGAGAATGCGGAAGAAACCGGCCGCCTGCATATCGGCAATGGTTTCGGCCGATACGTTGCGATCCCGGACACATTTCCGCGCCCTCTGTTTCAGCACCGGAATCATCGCCCGCGCGCGGGCAACCAATTCCTCGGCGGATGGGGTTGCTACCCCTGCTTCAATGCGTGTGACGACGCTAGCCATGCCCAACTCCTCTGATCGCTTCGACTCATTCCCAGCCAAAACAGTGTTCGTAATATTTTTTATCTTTTGATACGCAAATCGTCAATTGAAAAGCCTGTTTAGTTACGATAGTGCATTTTTCAGGCAAGTTTCAGGGCGCGATTCAAGGTGCAGCCCATTTTGAGGGAGGGGCAAGTTTGACACAGGCAGCAGGCAGCATTGCCTCAGGAATCAATCTTGCGGGCAAAAGCGCCATCGTTACCGGTGGCACGCGCGGCCTTGGTCGCGCCATCGCTGCTGCTCTGGCTGCGGCCGAGTGCCGTGTTACCGTTTGTGGCCGCACCAGGCCCGACTCGCTCCTTGATGGTATAAGTTTTGCCGCCGCCGATGTCCGCGATGCCGATCAGGCGCGGGCGCTGGTCGACGCTGTGGTCGAACGCGAAGGGGCCATCGACATTATCGTCAACAATGCAGGCGGATCGCCCGCAACCGACGTCGCCAGCGCAAGCCCGCGTTTCGTTGATGCCATTCTCAAGCTCAATCTCGTGGCCCCCCTTTATATGGCGCAAGCCGCGCACCGCCATATGGCGGCGCAGGGCGGCGGATCGATCATCAACATCGCCAGCGTCTCTGGCATTCGGCCATCGCCGGGAACCGCCATTTACGGCGCAGCCAAGGCAGGTCTGCTCAACTTGACCCAAAGCCTGGCGGCTGAATGGGGGCGCGACAATATCCGCGTCAACGCCATCATTGCCGGTTTGATGGCAACCGAAAATTCCGAGGCCACCTATGGTGATGCCGAGGCACAGGCCCGTGTCGGCGCATCCATGCCGCTTGGGCGGATGGGCAGTGGCGACGACCTGGCCGGGGCCGTGCTGTGGCTGGCGTCGCCCATGGCCGCATGGGTCAGTGGGGCGCGCATCAATGTCGATGGCGGCGGTGAGCGGCCATATTTTCTGGATTTGATAAAGGGGGCCGAACCTAATGGGGGTTAAGGCATTAGGATATGTCGTGGTCGAAACCACGCAGCCGGAGCGTTGGGATGTCTGCCTGACGCAAGTGGCCGGA
>JBGSTI010000297.1:0-6382 GCA_041736605.1 Sphingomonadaceae bacterium | reverse complement strand
GGGGGCGCGGGAAGCGGCGCAATGCGCGATGCCATCATCGCGGCGCTGCGCGAAATCTACGATCCGGAAATCCCGGTGAACATCTATGACCTCGGCCTCATCTACGACGTCGATGTAACGCAGGACGGCCACGCGGTCGTTAACATGACGCTGACGACCCCGCACTGCCCGGTCGCCGAATCGATGCCCGCGGAGGTCGAACTGCGCGTGGGTGCGGTACCGGGGGTCGGCCATGCCGAGGTCAATCTGGTCTGGGATCCGCCATGGGATCCCGCCAAAATGAGCGATGAGGCGCGGCTCGAATTGGGCATGCTGTAATAGTTGCATAATACAGCTAGGCAGGTCGGCTTTTTATGCTACAGTAACGACTGCAACGGCTTGGCCCGCCCCCGCGCGGCCTGTGCCTGCATTGATCGTATTTGCATAGAAAGCCCTGACTACATGACCCCCAAAACTGCCCTGCGCCTGTCGCTTCTGCTCGCCGCCGCGCCTTTGTTCGCGCCTGTTGCCGCTTTTGCGCAGGATGCTGCGCCTGCTTCAACCGCCGCCGCTCCTATGACCGAGGGCGAAAAGCTGGTGAAACTGTTTGCCGATGCCGACGAAGCCAGCCTGAAGCGCAACCCCATTGGCGCGCTGTTCCGCGGCGATATGCGCTATGCCGATCAGTTGGGCGATTATATTTCCGACGAATATTATGCAGCGGAAAAACAGGCCGTTGAGGACAATCTGGCGAGCCTTGCCAAGATTGACCGCGCCCAATTGAGCGCCACCGATCAACTGGCCTATGATGTGTGGAAGCGCGATCAGGATATGGCGCTGAAGGGCATGACGCCCGAAATCATGGCGTTGACCGTGGTGCGCCCGGTCAATCATTTCAGCGGCTTTCACACCTTTTGGCCCACATTTTCCTCGGCCAAGGGCGGCGCGCCGTACACCAGCGTGGCTGATTATGAAAACAGCCTGAAACGCCATGAAGATTATGTGAAGCTGACCGACGGCGCGATTGGCCGCCTGCGTCAGGGCATGGATAGCGGCGTTGTGGAAACCAAGCTGTCGATGACCAATGTCGTCGCGCAGCTGGATGCTCAGCTGGCGCAAACGGTCGAGGAATCGCCATTCTACTCGCCGATTCTGGCCTTCCCCGAAAGCATCGGTGAAGCCGACCGCACCCGCCTGACCGCCGCCTATCGCGATCTGGTTGAAAACAAGATCAACCCGGTGCATCGCCGCCTGCGCGATTTCATCGCCAATGACTATCTGCCCGTGGCGCGCGAAGAGGTGGGCCTGTCGGCCATGAAGGGCGGAGCCACCCTGTATGAGCTGATGATCGAACAGACCACCACGCTGCCGCTCAAGGCCGATGAAGTGCACAATTTGGGCCTGTCAGAGGTTGCGCGTATCCGCACCGAAATGGAAACGATCAAGACCAGTGTCGGTTTTGAAGGCACGCTCAAGGCGTTTTTCGATCACATCCGCAGCGATCCTAAGTTCAAACCGGAAAGCCGTGAAGGCCTGACCCAAGGCTATTACGCCATTGGCAAGACGGTGGATGAGCGGATCGGCAAGCTATTTTCCACCATGCCGCGTTCGCCGTTGGAAATCCGCCCATATGAAGAATTTCGCGAAAAATATGAGGCTGGCGGCAGCTATCAGAATGGCACGCCCGATGGCAGCCGTCCGGGGATTTTCTATTTCAACGCCTATGATCTGCCCAGCCGCACCACGCCGGGCATGACCACGCTTTACTTGCATGAAGGCGCGCCGGGCCATCACTTCCAGATCAGCCTGGCCCAGGAAAACACAGCTCTGCCCGCGTTCATGCGTTTTGGCGGCAACACCGCCTTTGTCGAAGGCTGGGCGCTTTATGCCGAAAAGCTGGGCTTTGACATGCAGATGTTCGACGATCCGTATCAGCGGTTTGGCCATCTGGATGATGAAATGCTGCGCGCCATGCGCTTGGTCGTCGATACCGGCCTGCATTCCAAGGGCTGGACCCGCGAACAGGCGATTGCGTACATGCTGGACAATAGCGGCATGGGCGAAACCGATGCCACGGCAGAGGTGGAACGCTATATCGCCATCCCCAGCCAGGCCCTAGCTTACAAGATCGGGGCGCTGACCATTCAGCGGCTGCGCGCTCGCGCCGAAAAGGAACTGGGCGCAAAGTTCGACATTCGCGCTTTCCACGACCAGGTGCTGATGACCGGCGCGCTTCCGATGACAGTGCTGGAAGCCAAGATCGACCGCTGGATCGCCGCCAGCAAATAAGCGAGTAGCGGTCAAACCAAAGCTGTGCCCCGGCGAAAGCCGGGGTCCAGTCTCGCTACCGGCTGTCACCGGAACATTGTGCTGTATTGGCGCGTTGCGCTTTCATGCAAAACACAGATCCCACCCGTTCGTCGAACAATATCGCCAAGGATGAGGCCGCCAATCGTGCGCCCAATCCCAAACGGCATTTTCAATCGCCCGAAATGCTGGTTGCTGACACCAGCCTGAGCGATGCGGAAAAGCACGCTTTGCTGTGCGAATGGGATCTGGAACTCGATAACCGCCTGCGTGCCGAAGAAGAGGGCATGAGCGCTTCTGACCCGATACGGCAGGATCGTGAAGCCAAGCTGGCAGACGAAGCGGGTCGCGTCAAAACGCTGCTAATGGAATTTGCAGCCAAAGTCTGACCTTTCATTCTCCGCTGCCCCGGCCCTTTTGCGGAAGGACCGGGGACTGCATGTTGTTGTGGGACACCATGCAGCGCCAAGGGTTCAGGAGGAGACCAGCAAAACCTGTCCCGGCCAGCGAAGTTCATGTCGTTAGATCAAGGCCCCCAAGCCACTGATCGAGGGCGCAAAGAAATAGTCGCCGCCGCGCATGGTGACGAAAGACTGAAAATCCCCTGCGAAACGCCCCTTATGGCCATGGGCCACAGGACATCCGGTAAAGGCCGCGCGCCGTCCACCATCCGTCAGCGACTGACCAATTAGCGGATCGGGGCCAGTGCCTTTCGCCGGAAAATCCGCTTCATTGGCCCAATCGCGCTGGATAAATTCAAACTGCGCCGCAATGTCGCGATTATAGGCCATGAACAGCAGCCCGCGTTCCCCTGCACCGCCCAGTTCGCCGCCATAGGGAATGCCCCGGCGCGGCATGATCGATGCCCGCTCGCTGCCATCGCGCGGATTGGCCTTGCGGATATGCGCGTGCATCGGACAGCGGCTGCCATCGGGATCGCTGGCATAATCAAAATTGTTACCGGGTGACTGGCCATTTGGTGCGGCATTGTCGATAACCGCGCTGCCATCTTCAAAACGGCCAACCATCGTTGCACCCGCCAAGGCCGCATCGGGCAGCGCCTCTCCCGAAAGCCCGGCCTCAATCGCTGCACGCCGTTGTGCCCGCGCCAGCATCGCCTCTGCCGCCTTGAAACCCGCCACATCCTGTTCCAGCTTGCGAAACACCAGATAGCTGCCGAAACTGTCGGGTCCGCGTCCGGCGGGATCGGGCACCAAGGCAATCTCTGCCGGGCCAAAGGCCGGGTTCCAGCGATCAATCCCGCCCTGTGCCGCCTCGCGCGCCAGTTCATCGGCCAGCATCAGCGGCTGGCTGCGCCCATCGACATAGCCGAAATGCTCCAGCCCCTGCCCTGCGGCATCGAAAATTGCCTGACCCTGCTCGACATGCACCAATTGCCAACCGCCATTCAGTGCGGCGCGTACAGCGATTTCACGGTGGCGGCACAGGGCCTGGCTGGCATCGCCGATCAGGATCATCGCGTGAACGGTTCGGCCGAGCCCATTGTCCCATGTCTCACGCGCAGGGTCCGCCAGCATCCGCATCCGCGACGGCGCGCCCATGCCCGCGACAAAGGCTTCATCGCGCGGGATGCGGTTGGATTTGGCGCTCACGGCCTTATATCCCGCATGGGTCAGAAACGCGAAGGTCACCGGCCCTGCCGCCTGCCCGGTTTCCCGAAAGGCCTGCGCCGCTTCCAGTTGCTCCAGCGCGCTGGTAACCAGTGCCGACACCGCTTTCAGCCCACGCCGCGCCTCCACCGCGCGATTGGGCTTCATCGTGAAAAACAGCATCCGAGTCGCCGGGCGGCCATGGCCTTTCAGAATATTGCCTTGCAGATCGCGCAACATTGGCGCAAATTTCACATCAGACCAATCGATTGGCTGGTTCAGATCATCGGTCGTCAAGGGCATGTTGCGACCTTTCTTTTTCTGTCAGGTTCCGCCAATCCATGGCAGGACAAGGCGTAAAACATGCGTGATCCCCGTCACGCCCAAAGCAGCAAAGCGGGCAAAGACCTGGCGGCAAGATAGAGGACAACACGGATATGGCGGCGGTAAAGGCAGCCCGGCCAACGGATATATTCCCCCAGCAGACCTGGGCCGCGTTGACGCAAGTTTCGCCATGGCGCGGGCTGTGGCTGATTGCCCATGGCTGGATTGTGGTGCTGCTGGTCGCCGGACTGGCGGCGGCGTGCCCAATGCCATTCGCGCCCTTGGCCTGGCTGTTGGCGATCATCCTGCTGGGCGGCAGACAGCTTGGTCTGGCGATCCTGATGCATGAGGCCGCGCATGGCTTGACCCATCCCAATCGCGCGCTCAACAATTTTGCGGGTCAGTGGTTGGCGGGGGCAGCGGCGGGCAGCGATCTGCACAGCTATCGCGCCTATCATCTGTCGCACCACAAATATACGCAGCAGCCCGAGGATCCCGATCTGGGCCTTTCGAAACCCTTTCCCACCAATGCCGCCAGCCTGCGTCGCAAATTCATGCGCGATTTGACCGGCCAGACATTTTTCAAGCAACGAAGCGCGCAGTTCGGCATGGCGCTGATCGGGCTAAAGGCCATGATCCAGGGCGAAGCAGAGCAAAAGTCGGGTAGGCGCAACGCGGCGGCGGGCACCCCGTTCAACAAGACTGGCATTACTGCGGGCATATCAGCGCCGATGGCCGATGCCTCCGATGCTGCTGCCGCCATAGATGTCGCGCGCACCACAGGCCGGTTTCTGGTGGTTCAGGCGGTGCTGTTGACGCTCAGCCTGCTCTCGGGCCTTGGCGTGCTGCCCTATGCTTTATGGTTGATCGCATTGGCCACGACGTTTCAGCTATTCCTGCGCATCCGCAACATTGCCGAACATGCCTGTACCAGCACCGGCAGCGCCGATCCCTTTACCCATGCCCGCGCCACCTATGCCAATTGGGCCGAACGCGCCACGGTGGCGCCCTATTGGGTCAATTATCATGCCGAACATCATCTGTTCATGGGCGTGCCCTGTTATCGGCTGAAAGCCGCCCATGATTATCTCGGCGGGCAAGGCCATCATGATCGCATGACTATCGCGCCCGATTATGCCAGCGTATTGCGGATCGTGACTGCATCCTGACGCTTGGCACCAATGCCGCGCCATGGCATCGCTGCGCCCAGATACGTGATCAAAGGATTCGCACGCAATGAGCAGTTGGACCATCGGCATTATCGGCGGATCGGGGCTCTATGCGCTGGATTCGCTGGAGCGGCCGCAATGGCTGTCGATGGACACGCCATGGGGCGCACCATCCGATGATCTGCTGATCGGGCGTATCGGCGATGTAAAGCTGGTGTTCCTGCCGCGCCATGGCCGGGGCCACCGCATCCCGCCGCATCAGCTGAATGCCCGCGCCAATATTGACGCGCTGAAACGCGCCGGGTGCACCGATATTCTGGCGATCAGTTCGATAGGGTCACTGCGCGAAGAATTGCCGCCGGGGCATTTCGTGGTGGTCGATCAGTTTATTGACCGCACCAAAATGCGGCCTCCCAGCTTTTTTGAAACGGGCATGGTTGCGCATGTTTCGATGGCCGATCCCGTTTGCCCGCGCCTGTCGGGCTATGCCACGGCGGCTGTTGCAGCGGCAGGCGGTGCGGTAACGAAGGGCGGCACCTATCTGGCGATGGAAGGCCCGCAATTTTCCACCCGCGCCGAAAGTCATCTCTATCGCGAATGGGGCGCTGACGTGATCGGCATGACCGCGATGCCAGAGGCGCGTTTGGCGCGTGAGGCCGAGCTGCCTTATGCGCTGATCGGCATGGTAACCGATTATGATTGCTGGCGCGAGGATGAAGCGCCGGTGGAGGTGGAAGCGATTTTGGCGACAATGCATGCCAATGGCGCGATTGCCCGGCGTGCGGTTGAGGCTTTTGTTCGGGCTTTGCCGGCAGAGCGGACAGCGTCGCCCATCGACACTGTGCTGGACATGGCGATGATTACCGCGCCCGATGCGCGCGATCCGGCGATGCTGGCGAAATTGGATGCCGTGGCCGGGCGGGTGCTAGGCGGAAAATAGTTCCTCGTCATCCCCGCGCAGGCGGGGATCCATCACCGATGCTTTCGGCCGCA
>JBGSTI010000282.1:0-12321 GCA_041736605.1 Sphingomonadaceae bacterium | reverse complement strand
TCAAACCGGCGCGCGATCATGGCGCGATCCATGGCCGAACAGGATGACCCGATCAATCCGCGCGATGTGGTGGATGATCAATTGGCTTTGGCCGACCGGTTTGGCCTGAAACTGGGCTTTCAGGCTATTGATCAGGTTGGCTGGCTGGCGATGGTCGCCGCCTATGCCGCGCATTACGGGCTGGACTGGCAGGCGGAGCGCGATGCGCAGGACGCGCTTGGCTTTGCCCATCAACGTGGTGGCCGTTCGGGCCGGATTGCGTGGCATTATGTGGTGGAACTGGCCGGACGGGCGGGGCGGACGGTGGATTAAGCCCTTGTACCCCGGCAAAAGCCGGGGTCCAGCGAAGGGAAATCTGGGCCCCGGCTTTCGCCGGGGTACAGACCATATTTTTACCCCATAAACCCAAATAAATGCCCTGCCACTTTGCGCATCTGGATTTCCTCTGCGCCCTCGGTAATCCGATAGCGGCGGTGGTGGCGATAGATGTGCTCGAACGGTTTGTGCCGCGAATAGCCGATGCCGCCATGCACCTGCATCGCGAAATCGGCGGCCTGGCAGACCAGCCGGTTTGCGCGATAATTGCACATGCTCACCTTGTCAGACAGGCGGATGGCGACTTCGGGCTTGGTCATCGTGTCCATTTCCGCCGCTGTTTTATAGATCAGCAAACGCAGCATCTCCGCCTCTGTCGCCAATTCGACCAGCGGGAACTGGATCGCCTGGTTGACCGCCAGCGCCTTGCCAAAGGGCTTGCGCGCGCGGGCATAGGCCACCGATTCATCGATGCAATATTGCGCTGCGCCCAGTGACGATGCGGCCTGACGGATGCGGTTTTCGTGGACGAAATGCTGTGCCACGGCCAGGCCATTGTCCAGTTCGCCCAGAATCGCGCTATCGGGCACCCAGACATCATTATAGCGTACTTTGGGATGATCGGTGGGCATATTGAATGTCCACATATATTCGCCGATTTCAAATCCTGGCGCATCGCTGGGGACGACGAAACAGGTAATACCGCGTGCCTTGCCATCATCGCCGCTGGTGCGGGCAAAGGTCATCACATGGCTGGTATAAGGCAGGCCCGTGGTCCACATCTTGTTGCCATTGATCCGCCACCCGGCCACGCCATCGCGCACCTGCGGCACCGCGCGCGTATCCATATGCGTGGCGTCAGATCCGTGATGCTCCTCGGTCAGGCCAAAGCTCCAGCCCATTTTGCCCTCCAGCATGGGCGGAATAAAATCGCGCTGCTGCTGGGGCGTGCCGAAATCGCGCAGCATCAACACCTGCACCAGATTGCCGACAATGCTGCTTTCATTCTGCAAATCATTGTGCAGGCCCAGCCCCTTGGCTGCCAGATGGTGGCGGATGACGGCCATAGACAGATTGCTGCCATCCTGCCCGCCATAGTCGCGCGGGATCGCATAGCGATAATGCCCGGCCTTATCCGCGACGGCGCGCATTTCGGCCAGCAGCGCCCACCAATCGGCGCGTGGATGGCCGTCATTGTCCCAATCGGTGCGGGCGTTTTCGCGGCGATGATCGAAAAAGCGGATATTGTCGTCGCGCGCTTCAATCGGCTTGATCTCGCGCTCGATAAAATCGTCCAGCACCGCCAGATAGTCGGTAATGTCCTGTGGCAGGTCAAACAGCATAGGTGCGCGCGTCATGTTCCACTCCATTTTTGGCGGGCCTGGGCCAAGGCCGGATATTTGGGCTGGTCTGTGGCCAGCTTGGCAAAGCTTTGGGTTTTGAGGCGCGCAAGCAGGCCGGGGGTTGCCAGCCCCTGTTTGCCGCTCAGCAGATCGTCGCTCAAGGCCTTGTCGATGACATCGGGCAGGGCGGCTGCCTCCCGGCCCAGCATGCCCAGTGCGTTGATCGCCACCGCCACCATGAACCTGTCGCGGCCTTGTGCGCCGGGCTTGATGTCTTGTGCCAGCCATTCGCTGATCGCGTTGATGAGTTCGGGCGCAGAGGGTTCACCCAGCGCGCGGGGGGCAGGGGGGTGGGGCAGGTCTATCGGGACGCGCTCGCTGGCCGGGGCGTCGTCTTCCAGCAATAGCAACAGATCAACTTCGGTCTCTGATGTTCGCCGCCCGATGACAGCGCGTTCCAGGCTGCGGTCCGCGCCGCTGCGCCAGATGCTGGCCATTTGCAGGCAGCACATGCCCCACCAGAGCGTGGAATAGACCAGCCACCAGCGGAACCGGCCTTCGTCCACCGCAACGCCGCTGACGCGCTCATACGCGGCCCACAACTGTTCGAAAGGGCAAAGGCCAAAGGCTGGTCGGTCGATATGGCCAAAGCGCCAGCTGGTGATGCAGCCAAAGGCCAAATCCTGATGTCGGTCGCCCAAATGGCACAATTCCCAATCAAGCACGGCGGACAGGCCATGCGCATCAGCCATCAGATTGCCGATGCGAAAATCGCCGTGCAGAAACACCGGCGCGGCAACATCTTCGGGGCAATGATCTGCTAGCCAGCGCAGCGCCAAGGCCATGACCGGGCGATCCCCGCCATAATCCTCGACAAAGCGCCGGTGCAACTCTGCCAACGCGGCGTGCGGTTGCAAGGTGGCAAGGCCCTGTGGCAGCGCCGACACATCCATCGCATGGATTAGCGCCAATTGTGCCGCGATATCATCGAGCAGGCCCGGCGCAGGCTGGGCCAACACCGCCGGCGGGGACACATCGCCCTTTAGACGTTGCATCACATAGCCGCTGCCCATGTCGTCCGTCGGGGTCAGTTCGCCGACAACGCGCGGGGCCAGCGTTCCGGCGTCATGCGCGGCGCGCACCAAAGCAGCCTCAATATCATGGCCATAGGTCCGCCCGGCCATCAATGCATCAGACGGCGAACGGCGCAGCACGAGTTCGAGCGTGTCACCCCCCGCCAGCACCCAATCAAAGGCCCAGCTTTCCATATTCGCGCCGCCCGATAACCGGGCCAGATCGCGCAGCGTGCCCGGCCCGGTTATCCGGGTCATCAGGCCGTTTAATCGATCGGCTAAACTCTCCATCCGCGCACCTTGGTGAAGCAGCGGAGGGAGTGCAAGCGCAAAAGCGTCAGGGCGCGGGATCGTCGGTTGCGGGCGCTTCGGGCAAGTCTGCGCTCGTCACAATCCAGCGCGGTTGCGCGGCCTGAGCCGATGCCAGAATGCGATCAATCGCTGCGGCCAATTGCTCGCCCTCTGCCGCGCGATCCCTTTGCACGACGACGCGGCGGGCCTGCGGATCGATCAGGATATTCTCGCGACCGATGATCTGGCCCACCATCAGCGCCTTAAGCATCGCCGCGCTTTCGCGATCTGCGCTCTCCAGTGCCGCCAGCCTTTGGTTCAACCGGTCCTCGATCTGGTTGGTGGAATTGGTCTGCTTGCGCAGTTGCACTAGCGATGCCACCACTTTGCGGTCCAGCTTGGCAGCGACCTGTTTGGCCAGTTGTGTATCCAGCGCCGGACGATAGCGATCAACCAGCAGCACGCCATCAACGCGGATGGCCTCCTCTTCCATCGCCACTGACAATTCATCGACCCGGTCACCCCCATTGAGCAGCGAGTCGAGCTCGCTCTGCACCGTGGCGCGCGATTGCGCCTCTCGCACCAGCCCGTTGAGCGACAGCGCCAGCGGCACCGATAGCACGCCCAAGGTCACCAGAATGCCGACCAGCTGGAGCATGCTATGCTGTGGCGTTAGCGAGGGGCCAAAGCGATTGAGCCGCGCCACAAATGTTGCGGAAAAGGCAATGGCCAGCGTGTTGGTGAGGAACAAAAGGCCCGCCCCCATGGCAAAATCGGGCCGTCCGGTGACGAGGCCAAAGCCGACCGTCGACAATGGTGGGACCAAAGCGGTGGCAATCGCCACACCCACCATCACCCCCGATAGCCCGCGCATGATGGCATAGACCCCGGCGATGCCGCCGACCACGGCGACGCCCAGATCAAGCAAGGTCGGCTGGGTGCGTCCGCGCAATTCAGTGGTGACATCCTGAATGGGCGAGGCCCAGACAAGAACCATGGCGACCAATATGGCCAGCGCAATGCCTGTGCCCAAGGTGATCATCGACCGCTTGATCAGCCCGCTATCCAGCGTCGCCACGCCAAAGCCGATGCCCATGATCGGCCCCAGCAAAGGCGAAACCAGCATCGCGCCAATTACCACGGCAGTGGAGCTTTGCAGCAGGCCCAAGGTTGCAATGGCGGCTGACAAAGCAATCAGCAGCAGGAATTTCTGATCCAGCCGCGCATCGCGCGCAACAGCGGCCAAGGTCAGCGACCGGTCAAATTGCGGCGCATCATCTGCCTTGCCACTATCCGGCCCATCAGCGCGTGCGGCTCTGCGTCCCCCGGCGCTGAATGGGGCTTCGTGCAGTGGCTGGTCGTTATGATCTTTGCTCATTCCGCCAGAATTACAGGCTGTTAGGCAAAGAGCAATATGACAGAGCGTTGCGGTATTAATACGCATTTATGCAGACACAAAAAGGGGCCGCCGAAGCAGCCCCTTTCTTGTCTTGGTAATGGATCGCGAAACTTAAATCTTCGACGTCAGTTCCGGCACAATGCTGAACAGATCGCCGACCAGGCCGATATCGGCAACCTGGAAGATTGGCGCGTCTTCGTCCTTGTTGATCGCGATGATCGTCTTGGAATCCTTCATGCCTGCCAGATGCTGGATCGCGCCCGAAATGCCGATGGCGACATAGACTTCGGGGGCAACGATCTTGCCGGTCTGGCCGACCTGATAGTCATTGGGCACATAGCCTGCGTCAACGGCAGCGCGCGATGCGCCAACGCCAGCATTCAGCTTGTCGGCCAAAGGCATGATCACTTCGGTGAACTTTTCCGACGAGCCCAGCGCGCGGCCACCCGATACGATGATCTTGGCGCTGGTCAGTTCGGGGCGTTCGCTCTTGGCGATTTCCGAACCGACAAAGCTCGACAGACCAGCATCACCGGTGCTGGCGACGGCTTCGATTTCGGCGCTGCCGCCGGTGCGTTCGGCCTTGTCAAACGCGGTGCCGCGCACGGTGATGACCAGCTTGGCATCGGCGCTTTCCACCGTGGCGATGGCGTTGCCGGCATAGATCGGGCGGGTAAAGGTTTTGGGGCCTTCAACCGACAGGATTTCCGATACCTGCATCACATCAAGCAGCGCAGCGACGCGCGGCGCGATATTCTTGCCGCTGGTGGTGGCGGGCGCAAGGAATGCGTCATGATGCCCCATCAGATCGGCCACCAAAGGCGCGACATTTTCGGCCAGCTGGTTGGCAAAGGCCGCGTCATCGGCGACATGGACCTTGCCCACGCCAGCGATTTTCGCAGCTTCTTCGGCCACGCCGCCGCAATTGGCACCGGCGACCAGCAGGTGCACTTCACCCAATTTGCCAGCAGCGGTGACCACGGCGAGGGTGGCGTCCTTCACGCTGACATTGTCATGTTCCACAAGAACGAGCGTCTTCATGCTATCTACTCCTGAAATCGGTGTGGCTCAGGCGATGCCCAGGGCCTTGATCTTGGCAACTAGCGCGTCAACATCGGCGACTTTCTCACCGGCCTGACGCACGGGCGGTTCCGCGACTTTCAGCGTTTTCAGGCGCTGGGTGGTTTCAACGCCATAATCCGCCGGTGCCTTGGTATCCAAAGGCTTGGATTTGGCCTTCATGATGTTGGGCAGCGAGGCATAACGCGGTTCGTTGAGGCGAAGATCGGTGGTGACGATGGCGGGCATGGCCAGCTTCACGGTTTCCAGACCGCCATCTATTTCGCGCTTCACGATCACGCTATCGCCGTCGACGGTGATTTCATTGGCGAACGTGCCCTGCGGACGACCCAGCAAAGCGGCCAGCATCTGGCCGGTCTGGTTGCTGTCATCATCAATGGCCTGTTTGCCCAGAATGACGAGGCCGGGGGTTTCGGCATCGGCAATGGCTTTCAGGATCTTGGCAACGGCCAGCGGCTCAACTTCGTCGTCGGTCATGACAAGAATGGCGCGGTCTGCACCCATGGCCAGCGCGGTGCGCAGCGTTTCCTGGGCCTTTTGCGGACCAACCGAGACAGCGACGATTTCGGTCGCCACGCCCTTTTCCTTCAGACGGATCGCTTCTTCGACAGCGATTTCATCAAAAGGGTTCATGCTCATTTTGACATTGGCCAGATCAACGCCGGTGCCATCCGCCTTGACGCGCGGTTTGACGTTATAATCGATCACCCTTTTGACGGGGACGAGAATTTTCATAACGCTTTCCTTTCCAGACACTTGCTCTTGACTGGGCGATGCGGCGGGATGGCCCCACTGCCAGTCTTGCGGCAAAATACTATGTTGATCCAGATTGATAGTCTGCGCCTGAATCATGCGCTAAACGAAGCTTATGCCGCGCTATATGATTTACGTTCACGTAAACGTCAAGTGCTTGGCTCCGGGATTTTATGCGGCCCCACCGAGACACTTGCGCGCAGCAAGCATCCCGGTGGTGGCCCGATATCAGGCCGCTTTCTTGACTTCCGCCACGATCTTTTGCGCCGCGTCGCCCAAATTGGCGGCGGAAACGATGGGCAGGCCCGAATTGTCGAGAATGGCCTTGCCCTGCTCAACATTGGTGCCCTCAAGGCGAACGACCAACGGAACCGACAGGTTCACGTCCTTGGCCGCGGCCACGATACCATCGGCAATCACATCACATTTCATGATGCCGCCAAAGATGTTGACCAAGATGCCCTTTACGGCCGGATCAGACAGGATGATCTTGAACGCAGCCGTCACCTTTTCCTTGGTGGCGCCGCCGCCAACGTCAAGGAAGTTGGCAGGGAATGCGCCGTTCAGCTTGATGATGTCCATCGTCGCCATGGCAAGGCCCGCGCCATTGACCATGCAGCCAATGTCGCCGTCGAGCTTGATATAGGCGAGGTCATATTTGCTGGCTTCGACTTCGGCCGGGTCTTCCTCGGTTTCGTCGCGCAGCGCCTCGACATCGGGGTGACGATACAGCGCGTTGGAATCAAAGCTCATCTTGGTGTCGAGCACCAGCAGCTGGCCATCCTTGGTTTCCACCAGCGGATTGATTTCCAGCATGGCGCAATCCAGATCAACAAACGCCTTGTACAGGTTGGCCGCCATTTTCTGGGCCTGCTTGTTGAGGTCGCCATCCAGCTTCAGCGCATAGGCCACAGCGCGGCCATGATGCGGCATAAAGCCTTGAGCAGGATCGATGGTGATCGTGGTGATCTTTTCCGGCGTCGAATGCGCGACTTCTTCAATGTCCATGCCGCCTTCGGTCGAGGCGATAATGGCAACGCGGCCCGTGGCACGGTCTACCAGCATCGACAGGTAAAATTCCTTTTCGATGTCGACGCCATCGGTCACGTACAGGCGGTTGACCTGCTTGCCCGCATCGCCGGTCTGGATCGTCACCAGCGTGTTGCCGAGCATGTCCTTGGCATTGGCTTCGACTTCCTCAAGGCTCTTGGCCAGACGGACACCGCCCTTGGCATCAGCAGCCAATTCCTTGAACTTGCCCTTGCCGCGACCACCGGCATGAATCTGGGCCTTCACGACATAAAGCGGTCCGGGAAGCTGCTTGGCACCGGCCACAGCTTCTTCAACCGTCAGGGCAGCATGCCCGGCGGGAATCGCCAAACCGTATTTCGAAAGCAGTTCCTTGGCCTGATATTCGTGGATATTCATGGGATTTGCGGTCCTTCAAACAAGGGTTCAAATTTTTGCACGATCAGCTTTGATCGGCCTAAAGCACAGCTTGCGGGCAAATGCCAGCCTGCAAAAATGGCAGGCGGCACCGCGAAAAGGTGGGTTTGGCGTCTTATCAGTTGCGAATCCAGCAGATCGCCCCCGATGTGCTGACCACGGCCAGGATTTCGGGGTCTTGCAACGCCTTGGTCCGTTTCAAAAATTGGTCCAGCGTTTCATCGCGGGCCGCATCCTTGACCTTGCCCAACCGGCCCAGCCGCCGCAATTGCATCAGCGACAATCGGTCCACCATCCGGTCTGCCATGCAGGCGGCAATGGGTGGTTTTACCCCCGCCCCGGTGAGCGCCGAGCGCACGCGCGTTTCCGGCGTGGCACAGGCGGCCAGCAGCATGAAAGCGCCAGCGGCTGCCATGATGCTGAAGGCCGCCCGCTTTGGCATCAGCCTTCAGCCTTTTTGGCAGCGGCCAGATCAATGGCTTCTTGCAGCACGCGGCGTGCATCATCGGCATCGCCCCATTTGCCAACGCGCACCCACTTTTCAGGCTCCAGATCCTTATAGTGCGTAAAGAAGTGCACGATCTGCTGCATGACGATTTCGGGCAGATCGTCGCTTTCCGCGATCTTGCGATAATAAGGGAAGGTAGCGTCCACCGGCACGCACAGCAGCTTTTCATCGCCGCCATGCTCGTCTTCCAGGTTTAGCACGGCAATCGGGCGGCAGCGCACGACCGATCCGGGCATGAATGGCGAGCGGGCAATGACCAGCGCGTCCAGCGGGTCGCCATCGGGCGACAAAGTGTGCGGGATAAAGCCGTAATTGGCGGGATAGCGCATCGGTGTGTGCAGGATGCGGTCGACGAACAATGCGCCCGATGCCTTGTCAAATTCATATTTCACCGGCTCGCCGCCCACCGGCACTTCGATGATCACGTTGATGTTTTCCGGCGGATTTTTGCCGATCGGGATCATGTCGATATTCATGGAAATTGCCATCCTCATGCAAGAACGCCAATTGCCGGATCGGGAGAGACGCGCGGCAACCAGCAGGGAACTGCCCGCGCCCATATCGCAAGCCGGGCGGGCTGGCCAGATGGCAATTGGTCGCAATTGGGCGGAAAATGCGATGATTTCAGCTGAAACTTCGGCCTATTTTTGAAATGCGCTATGCAAAATTAACGCCGTACCCCGGCGAAAGCCGGGGCCCAGTGCTGCGCTGTCGATCTGGCCATCACGGTGAGAACTGGACCCCGGCGTTCGCCGGGGTACAAACAGATTACGGCGCCAAACGCGGCATCAGCAATCGATCAATCAACAGCAATCGATCAATCAACCGGTCTCTGGTCCCCGCCTTAGGCTCCAGATGCGGATAGCGCAGGCCATTCACATAGCTGATCGGGATGGCGGTAAAGCGGCCATTGCGTTCGATCAGCAGCTCAATCGGCGGATTGTTGTCACTTTTCGCCGCAGTTATCGCGGCTTTCAGGCGGGTTTCATTATATTCAACCCCGCCCACGGCCAGGATTTTCATGCCATTGACCAGCCCCGCCCCAAAGGCCGGGCTGTCCCACATCACCTGCGTCACCACGCCCTTGCTGTCGATAATCATGCCCAGCGAATGGGTGAGGTCCAGTTGCTTGCCTTCGCGCATGCGTTCCTTGTCGAAAATATTGGGCTCGGCTTTCCACACCAGGTCATAGCCGCCCATATCGATGCCGCGCACGGGCGCTGGCTGGTTTGCGCCGCGCATCCGGTCATTTAGGAACGTCGCCCAGTCAAAGGGCTGGACACCGTTCAGCGTCGATACGATATCTTCAAATTCGTATGTTTTCTCGCCCCAATCGCCATCGCGGCCACCGAAAAAGGCCCGCGCGAAATCATCGAGCGATTTGGTGCCCCGGCTCAGCCGGCGAATAGTGACATCGGCCTCCAGCCATACCAGCGAGCCTTCATTATAATAATCCTCGCCCCGGTGCCAGCTGGCCCAGGGCTTGGGCTTGCGCGCCGCGATCACCGGATCAAGCGTGGTATCCTCAACGCTACGCCATACGCGTCCGGCCTGTTCGGAATAGAAACCGGCAAAGCGCGCCCATTCGCCCAGCACCATTTCGCGGCTTTGCATCCCCGAACGTGCCGCCAGCACCAGATCCCAATAGCTGGTCTGCCCTTCATAGACCCAAAGCAGATTGGTCTGCATTGGCGTGCGATAATCGTGCGTCCACAATTTGGCCGGGCGGCGATATTTGCCGTTCCAGCTATGCACGAATTCATGCGGCAACAGCCCGCGTTCAGAGCCATTATCGTCCCATTTGACGAAATAGTCGGTCTCGCGTGTGTTTTCGCTCGATCGATGATGCTCAAGCCCGATGCCGCCCATTTGCTCGGTCAGGCCCAGCAGAAATTCGTAGCGATCAAAGGGGCGTGAGCCGAACAGGGCGATGGTTTCGGCCACCAGTTTCTTGTGCGTTTCGATATGTTCGGGCTTGGCGGCGAGAAACTGCGCCTCATCGGCCCAGACATTCAGCGTAACATTCTGGCCCAGTTCCCAGCGCGCATAATGCGGCCCTGCGAACAGGGGCGAATCGACCATGGTTTCAAAATCGGTCTCGTCCCAGGTGATGCGATTGGTGGCGCCAACCACTTTGGTCTGTCCGTCCATCGCGGCAACGCCGGTCCAATCTATGGGTAGCACCAGCGACGGCTTGACCCGGATTTTGCGCGTCGCCCAGCCTGCGGGATAGAGCGCGACCTGTTCCCATTGCAGGTTCATCATCGCCGGGGTCACATTCACCCGGCCCTCGGCGCTGCGCAGCGGGGCGAGATATTGGAAGGAAATCGTCAACGCATCATTGGTGCCCTGGGGCACGGGAACCTTGAACGCATAGACGTCCAGCGGATCGCGCGTCCATTTGACCGGCACGCCGCCAATCCACATCTGCAAGCCCGCAACGCCTGAAATATCGCCGCGCGGGGCATGTTTGCCGGGCAGCCATTGCGGATAGAGCAAGGTGATATGATCCGCGCCAGTGCTGGCTATACCTGCCAGCGGAATGCGCTGTTCCACCTTGAAGATCGCGCGGCCGGTATCGCTGGCGTCGACATCCAGCGTCATCACGCCGGGAAAGGCGCGGTCCACCGGTGGAGCCTCTTGCGGCAGCGCGGCGGCAATTGGCGGCTGCGACTTGGCGGTTTGCGCCATCAGCGGAGCGGGGGTCAGCAGGGCGGTGAGCGCCGAAGCGGCGAGCAGAGCATTTAGTTTCATCCGCCATTTGTTGCCTTGAAAAAGCGGGATCGTAAAGAGGGCTTGCACGCATGCGCTGCGTAACGCGCCAACCCTTTCCCCCGCGCGCCAAATCCGGTAGGGGCGCGCCTGACAAGGAAGACTAGATCATGGCACGTATCGCAACCCCGCAGGCAATTCGCGGCACCCAGGACATTTTCGGTAGCGACGCCGAGGCTTTTGCCTTTGTCGTCGAAACATTTGAGCGGGTGCGCAAGCTGTATCGTTTTCGCCGCGCCGAAATGCCGGTGTTTGAAAAGACCGAAGTGTTCGCCCGCTCACTGGGCGAAACCACCGATGTCGTGTCGAAAGAAATGTATTCGTTCGAGGATCGCGGCGGCGATTCGCTGACGCTGCGGCCCGAATTTACCGCAGGCATTGCCCGCGCCTATCTCACCAATGGCTGGCAGCAGCATGCGCCGCTGAAACTGGCAACGCACGGCCCGCTGTTCCGCTATGAACGCCCGCAAAAGGGCCGCTATCGCCAGTTTCACCAGATTGACGACGGAGTGATTGGCGCGGGCGACCCGCAGGACGATGTCGTATTGCTGGCGATGGCGGATCAGTTGCTCAAGGAATTGGGCATCCATGATGTGACCCTGCACCTCAACACGCTGGGCGATGCGGATAGCCGCGAGGCATGGCGGACGGCGTTGATCGAGTATTTCCGCGCCGTGAAGGACCAGTTGTCTGTGGAATCGCAGGATCGGCTGGAGAAAAATCCGCTGCGGATTCTGGATTCCAAGGATCCGCGCGACAAGCCGTTCCTGCCCGACGCGCCCAAGATCGATGCGTTCCTATCCGAAGAGGCGCGCGCATTCTTCGCCGCTGTCACTGCCGGTCTGGATGCGGCGGGCGTGAAATGGGTACGCGCCGAAAGCCTGGTGCGCGGGCTGGATTATTATCGCCACACCGCGTTTGAATTCATCCCTGATGAAGAGAGTGCTTCGGCGGCGGCTTTGGGAAGCCAGAGCACCGTGCTGGGCGGTGGGCGTTATGATGGCCTGATGGAAAGCCTGGGCGGCGCGCCGACGCCTGCTGTCGGCTGGGCAGCGGGGATTGAGCGGCTGGCGATGTTGGTTGAGGGTGCCGGAAAAACGCCCGAACAGCCGCTGGACGTTGCCATCATCCCGATGATTGACGAGGCCTTGGCCGAAGCCAACAGGATCGCCCGTCAACTGCGTGAAGCGTGGAACAGTGTCGATATAATCGCGACCGGCAAGATCAAAAAACGTATGAGTCGCGCTAATGACGCTGGCGCGTTGTTGGTCATTATGATCGGCGAAGACGAATTGGCGGCAGGCGATGTGACTGTCAAAGATCTGCATGATGGCGAGCAAT
>JBGSTI010000270.1:0-4113 GCA_041736605.1 Sphingomonadaceae bacterium | reverse complement strand
GGGGCGGACGGCTGTGGCGCAGTCCAGCCCGGCGGCACGGGTGCGGGTTTCTGGGTCTTGGCGTAATTTTCAAGGCTTGAGAGCGACGGCCCGTAATCCTCTGTAGGCGCAACCAAAAAGGCCGGATCAACGGCCTTGGCCGCAGCCACCATATCGGCGGGCAGTCCGGCAACACCATTGGTCATGGTGGCAAAGGACGCGAAATAATTGATGCAGCCCGGCGCCTGGCCCATCAGCATCCATGGCAGCCACGGGGTGATGCGTGACCAGCTTCCGGTGATCGGCAGCGCAGTTAGCGCCGGATTTTCGATATCCTTGCGCTTTACAAAGAACAGGAAATGTTCGGACACTCGGTTGAAACTGCCGGCGGACTCGCGCGGCCATTGCGCCGGTTGCAGCGCAGCGGGATAGAACAGGTCGATCCCGGTTTCCAGGATCAAGGTGCCATCCGGCCCGTCACTCCAATTGAGCAGGAACGGTTCGGGCGCGCGGGTTTCGGTGTTCAGCCCGCCATAGCTGGGCGGTTGCGGCTTGGTATCGCGAATGTCGTAATTATACGGGTCATTGGCGATGGGAACCACGGGCACGGTTTCATTGGTATAGGGATTGTACCATTCCTTCATGATCTCGCCGGTTTTCAGATCGCGATAGAATACCATTTCTTTCAGCACGCGGCGGAAATTGCCATCGGGCAGGCGCAATGTGCGCACCACCGAAAACCCGTCCATCGCGAACAGCGGGCGGACCTTTTCATTATCGCGCACGCCATAGACCTTGCCGGTGATGCGGCTGGTCTTTTGCTTGGTCACGTCCAGCTCGCCATCGATGCGGGCATATGTGTCGCGATTCCATTGCGGGTTCAGAAAATCGATCTTGGTCGCAAATTCGATGCGCGGCTTTTTCGGCTTGGCCAAAGCGGCACCGCCGGGCAGGGCCGCAGCCCCGACAAAGGCGGCAGATAGGCCCAGGGCATCGCGGCGATTGAATTGATGGTCGGACATAGGGGCGTTCCTCGATCTGGACGACGAAATTCTTGACGTGCCCATGGGGCCGTTCGCACAAGGATGTCGTTTTTGATCGGTAACGTCACGCGATAATGGCGGCTGTCCGCCTAGCGGTTATGGCAGGGCGTGCCTGATTGCCGCAGCCCCGATTTGTGGCGCATAAGGTGCAGGCATCCAAGGAAGGATTATCCATGCTGAACACCTTTCAACAGGCACCCCATGCGGCCCTGCCCACCGCCAGCCATGATGAAGCCGCGCGGCAGGAATTTACCAAATCGCTGAAAGGCTTTGTTCAGTCCACGCTGTTGCCGGGTTTGACACCGATCTATCAGAACATTGTCGCGCCTGCCTTTGAAAAGGCGAATGGCCGCGCGCCTGCGGATCGCCGCGATATTCGCGGGGCCATGGTCCAAAATCTGTATTTTCAAAACTATGCCGCCGTAAACCGGATCGCGCAGGAACTGCTGTGGGAATCGGTCAATGTGGCGCTGGACCGGCAATTGCCCGAGCAATTGGCCAAGGCCAAAGAATTGAGCGCCAGCACATCCGCGCAACTGGTGATTCCCGAAGGCTTTGTGCCGCCGCGTTATGTGACGGCGCTGGATATTCATTGCATGCCCGGTGGCTATGCCAGCGAAATTGCGCCCGATGATGTGACCGCAGGGGCGCTCTATGATCGCGGCGTGTACCTATATGCCATGGGCTATATGGGGCCAAATAATGACGATATGGGCCGGTCTGTCTGCAATTATCTGAAACGCAACAGGCCGGGGTTCAGCCCGCGCCGCATCCTCGATATGGGTTGCACGGTTGGCCATGCGACCGTGCCCTTCAAGGAATATTTCCCCGATGCCGAAGTGTGGGGGATTGATGTGGGTGCGCCCGTCGTACGTTACGCCCATGCCCGCGCCGCCGCTATGGGGCAAGAGGTCAACTTTGCCCAGATGAATGCCGAAGAAACGCCGTTCGAGGATGGCTATTTCGATCTGGTGGTCAGCCATATCCTGCTGCACGAAACCAGTGGCAAGGCGATGCCGCGCATCTTTGCCGAATGCCACCGCTTGCTCAGCCCCAATGGCCTGATGATCCACGCCGATCTGCCGCCTTTTGACCTGATGGACCCGTTCACGCAGTTCATTCTGGACAATGAAACCTGGTATAATAACGAACCCTTCTGGGGTGCGATGCGCGATATGGATCAGATTGCGCTGGCGAAGAAAGCAGGCTTTCCAGCCGACACGATCCGCTTCGATACCGCCCCGATGGCGGTCATGGAATTTGCCGGAGAGGCGGATGGCTATAGCGCCAGCGCCTCTGCCGATGTGGCGGATCGCGAATTTACCGCAGGCGAATATGCACCGGGTGGCGGCTGGGAAGTGCTCATCGCGCAAAAGGCCGCCAAGCAGGAGATGGCAGCATGAGCGGCGACCCTTTGCGCACCATCCGCGACGCACGCGGCAAACGGCCACAGTTTTACGAGGCCGAGGGCCTGGATCATGTGATGGGCATGATCATGGTGCTGGCCAATGAAATGTCTGTAATGCGCGACCGGCTGGACTCGGCAGAGCGCGTCGCCAAGGCCAATGGACTGGATCTGGCGGCGGGCATCGAAACGCTGGTGCTTGATCAGGCTGCGCTAGAAGAACGCGAGGCGCGGCGGCAGGATTTTCTGGGGCGCCTATTCTATCTGATGCGCAAAGAGGCGAGCGAAGCCGCGGCCAAGGAAACCGACGCCGGTTACAGCGCGACGATCTCCTCCATCGCTGAGCAATAGAGATTTAGCGGCGGGTTAGCTGCACCGGCAGGTCAGGGCTGAGCCGGGCATTGAGCCTGGCCTGCGCCGCCCGATCATTGCGGCCAAATCCTGCTAGAAAATCAGTGCTAATGGCCACGGCCTGATCCAATGGCCCGGTCTGTGGCGGGCCGGGCAGGTCATGGCGACAGATCGCGCCGCCGAAATAATGATCGACGCCGTCCAGCACCAAGGCATAGCGATTGCCGTCTGGTGCCGCTGCCTCATACGGGGCCAGATGCCCCTGCCAGCCATCGGCGTCGGTAATGCCGGGAACAATGTCTTTGGTGCCCGTCTGGATCAGGGCCGGGACCGACAGGCTGGCATAGCCTTGGCTTGTGATCAGCACCGGAATGGGGGCGGGCGGTGACAGGGCGACCACAGCGGTCACGTTTTTGTCCGTGAGCGGCAAGGCCATGCCCTCTGGCGGCACCGATGATGCACCACCCAGAGTGAGCGCCACCAGCCCGCCATAGCTATGCCCGGCGGCGACATAGGGCGCACCGATATATACCGACAGTGCCGCCATATCCTCCAGCCGCGCCCGCCAGCTTGCGAGGCCTTTGAAATCGGACAGGTTGGGATGGATCAGCGAATCGACATGCAGCGGGGCCAGCACGCGCCACCCAGCCTTTGCCCAAGCTTCGACCAACGGCAGATATTTGGCTGGATCAGATGCCGCCCCGTGCGAAAAGGCAATTGTGCCCAGCGTGGCACCAGCAGGCGACCATTGGGAGATCGTGACCGCGCGGCCATTGGCGGTGGTCAGCGTAAATTGCCGCGCGGCTATCGGCAAAGGCGCGGTTTTGGCCAAGGGCGCAGCGCATCCAGCCAAAGCGAGGCCAAGCCCGCCAGCCAGAACGCTGCGCCGGTCGATCATATGCCCGGTGACTTCAGATAGGCGATGATATCGGCGCGGCGCTTATCATCGGCAACACCGGGAAAGGCCATCGACGTGCCGGGCACGAATTTCTGCGGCTGTTTCAGATATATATCGAGCGTGGCTTCATCCCATGTCACGCCCTTGGCCTGCATGGCGGCGGAATATTTGAATCCGGGGGCCTGTCCCGATTTCCTGCCAACTATGCCTGCCAGATTGGGGCCAACCCGGTTCGGGCCGCCCGCTTCAATTGTGTGGCAGGCCGCGCATTGCAGGAAAGCCGTTTTGCCGGGATTGGGTGCAGCGGCCGGGGCAGGGGCGGCTGCATCCTGTGATGCAGGTGCCTGCGCGGATGATCCTGATTGATCCGATTCCGCCCCGCCGCCACATGCGGCCAGCAACAAAAATGCGGCAGATGCCAACGCGGTTTGAATTTT
>JBGSTI010000222.1:0-2628 GCA_041736605.1 Sphingomonadaceae bacterium | reverse complement strand
GCCATCATCACGCCCACCGCGCCCGCCACATGCCAGCAATAGCGCAGCAGATCGGCCTCGGTGCGCGGCTGCCAATCGGCGGCGTCGAGCGCAAAGCCCTCAATCACCTGATTGGCCATCGTCTGTGTAATGCCGGTTTCTGCCGCTAATATGCCCAAAGCATCGAACGCCGGATCGCCGGTTGCTTCGCCCGCGAAGCCCTTTGCCGTATGATCGTATATGCGCGCCAGTGTTGCCGCCGGATCAGCCACCGCGCTCAACGCATGGCCATGATCCTGCCCATCGGCCAGATCATCGCACGCGCGGCACCAGGCATAGAGCAGCCAGACCCGCTCGCGCGTTTTGCGGTCAAACAGCTTGCTGGCCATGGCAAAGCTCTTGCTGCCGCGTGCAATGCTGTCACGGGCATGGGCAACAAGGGCTTTGCGATCCATCACAAATCATCGGCCTTCATGGCAAAGATCGGCTTGTGCGGCACATAATCGGCCATTTTGGCCAACAGCGCGTCCAAAGTCTCATCCACCAGCATGATACCGCGATGCGCCTCGCGCACAAAGCCGACTTCGGCCATATGCGCGTTGAATGCCACCAGATGATCGTAAAAGCCAAAGGCGTTGAGCAGGCCAACAGGCTTTGCATGATAGCCCAATTGTGCCCAGCTGATCGCTTCCCACAATTCGTCCATCGTGCCAACGCCGCCGGGAATGGTGATGAAGCCGTCGGACAGATCGGTGAACATCTTTTTGCGTTCGTGCATGCCAGGCACGATGTGCACTTGAGAGCAGCCGGTATGCGTGACTTCGGCAGAGCGCAGCGCCTCCGGGATCACGCCGATCACTTCGCCGCCCGCCGCCAGCGCACTATCGGCCACTGCGCCCATCAGGCCCAGTCGTCCGCCGCCATAGACGACGCCAATGCCGCGCGCCGCCAAAGTGCGGCCCACATCGCGCGCCAATTCCATATAGCGCGGATCAGCGGGCGTTGCTGATCCGCAATAAACAGCGATGCGTTTCATGATTTTCTGCACACTCTTTCAATTACGGCGCCCATCGGGCTGTTCGCAGGTGGAGTTGGAGCACGTATCGAATAATTGCGCCGAGCCACATAGGTATCTGTGTGATCTCCGATTTCCGAATACCAGACGTCGCGCCAGCTCTTCTTCTTGCAGTCAATCAAATAGGCCTCGGTATGCGTAAACGTTTTAGCTTCGGAACGGACTACCACGTGCCTGAACTTTATCCTGTTTTCGATTACCATAAAGATGGAGTCGGGATAGAGCGTGTATTTGCCCTCCTTGCCATCCCAGATCACCTCTTCGGAACTGCTGAATTCCTTCGGGTCCGGCAGCGGCATGTCTCTCGGGACTTGCAGCATGGCCTGCGCCGCCATCGTAACAATCGCTGACATCATCGTCCCAGATCCTCGATCATCAATTCCGCCGTCGCCTTGGCGCTGCCGACCACGCCGGGAATGCCCGCGCCCGGATGCGTGCCTGCACCGACGAAATACAGGTTCGAAATTGCATCATCGCGGTTATGCGTGCGGAACCAGGCCGATTGCCATAGCACCGGCTCCAGACTGAAGGCACTGCCCAGATGGGCGTTCAGATCCTGCGCGAAATCGGGCGGGGCGTAATGGAACTGCGTTTCCACCAGATCGTGGATATTGGGGATATTCAGCCGTTCACCCACCGCGTCGATGATCCGCTTGGCCAATATCGGGCCAGCTTCGTCCCAATTGATCGGCAGCTTGCCCATATGCGCGACCGGGGCCAGCGCATAAAAGGTGCTGTTGCCCGCTGGGGCCATATCGGGATCGGTAACGCTGGGGTGATGCAGATAGAGCGAGAAATCCTGCGGCAGCACGCCATTGGAATAAATGTCGTCCAACAGCCCCTTATAGCGCGGACCAAACAGGATCATGTGGTGCGGGATATGGGGAAATTCGCCCTTCAGTCCGAAATGCACGACGAACAGCGACGGCGAAAAGCTCTTGCGCTTCAGCGCCTTGGCCTGGCTGCGACCGCGCGGATTGGTGGATAGCAGATCGCGATAGCTGTGCATGATATCGGCATTGGTCGCCACCGCATCGAAACTGTCGCTGAACCCGCTGGCGGTGGTGATGCCTTGCACTTTGTCGCCCCGGCTGTCGATCTGGGTCACCGCATCGTTCAGGCGGATTGTTCCGCCCAGTCGCTCAAAATGGCGGACCATGCCCGCCACCAGCTGGTTGGTGCCGCCCTTGGCAAACCAGACGCCGCCGGTCTTTTCCAGCTTGTGGATGAGCGCATAGATGGAGCTGGTCTTCATCGGATTGCCGCCGACCAACAGGGTGTGGAAAGACAGCGCCTCACGCAGCTTTTCATTCTGCACATAGGATGACACGATCGAATAGACGCTGCGCCAGGCCTGATATTTCATCAGCGCGGGTGCAGCCTTGATCATCGAGGCGAAATCCAGAAACGCCTTGGTGCCAAGCTTCACATAGCCTTCGTCATGCACGCCTTCGGAATATTTCACGAACTTGGCATAGCCCGCAACATCGGCAGGATTGAGCTTGGCGATTTCGGCGTTCAGCTGTGCTTCGTCGTTCGAATAATCGAAATTGGTGCCATCGGGCCAGTTCAGC
>JBGSTI010000205.1:0-3572 GCA_041736605.1 Sphingomonadaceae bacterium | reverse complement strand
GGACGGATAATCGCCTTCATGATCCAATATCATCCGCACCGCACGGGCGCGAACCTCCGGCGAAAACTTGTTCGTTGTCTTGCTCATAAGGACTCCATCTACTCAAGAGTTGGAGCCTCCGACAATCCCGGGGCGGTTCATTCCGCCATGCGATTATGGCCTAATGATCTTGGTGACAGGGGCATTAATCGATCAGATTTGGGAGCTTAGGCGCTTGTTTTGTCCACTCAGTCTAACGGACCTGACATTGGCGGAGCATGGCGCTGCGCTTTTTGGTGGGGCGCTTGCCGCACATTTGCCGGATGTGATTTGCGCTGTGGCAAGCCTACCTGAAGGGCAGGCTGGCGTGCGGATTTCCGCACATGAGCCGGTTCGCGCCATTCTGGCACCGACGGGGCCGGTTGGAGCCTTGGCGCGGCAGATTATGGGCGCTAACTGCAAAGCTGTTCGCGCGATATTGTTTGACAAGACTGCAGATAGGAACTGGTCGCTGGCTTGGCATCAGGACCGAACGATTTGCGTTCGCGAACGGGTTGACGTGGCCGGATTTGGGCCGTGGACGACCAAGGCGGGCATGATCCATGTGGCGCCACCATTCGACCTTTTGGCCCGGATGGTGACATTGCGCATCCATCTGGACGATGTGCCTGAAACCAACGCGCCGCTGCTCATCGCATTAGGTTCGCAGCACATGGGACGCATTGCAGAGGCCAATATGGATGATGCTGTAGCCCAATGCGAAACGGTGGCATGTCTTGCTGAAGCGGGCGATGTGTGGGCCTATCAAACGCCGATTGTGCACGCCTCGGCGGTATCGACGGTTCCGGCACGGCGGCGGGTTCTGCAAGTGGATTTCAGTGCCGATCCATTGCCCGGCGGACTTGAGTGGCAGGACGTATAGTAGCTAGGCCGCAATCTCCGCCCCCCCCCCCCAAAAAAAATCTGCCAGAGGGCCTGTAAGCCGGGTTCTGTTCCCTCGCGCCTTTTGGGTCGCAAGTTCGGCAACCATTCCTCTTGCCGGCATGTTGCCATGCCAGTCCAGCAACCAACCCGGACGATCATCAGGCCGAAACAACCCTGCCTTGCGGCGCGACCATCCCTATTCGGTCTTGCTCCGGATGGGGTTTACCATGCCGTCCCCGTTGCCGGGGCCGCGGTGCGCTCTTACCGCACCCTTTCACCCTTGCCGCTATCGCTTGCTTGCACAAGGCGCGTTGCGGCGGTCTGCTCTCTGTTGCACTGTCCCTGGGGTCGCCCCCGCCGGGCGTTACCCGGCATCCTTGTTTCGTGGAGCCCGGACTTTCCTCGCGATGGTTTGATCCATCCCGCGGTTGCCCGGCCCTCTGGCAGGCAGCCTATCTAGCACGCCCCTGATCACGATCCAAGAGCAGCGCGAACAGGATGGCGCGGCATTCGCCATCAATCACGCCGTCCACGGTTTCAGGGCGGAAACGCCGTTGAAACGCGATGGTCGTCGCCTGCGGCTCGGTAATGTCATAGCCAAAGCGTTCGAGCGCCAGGTGAAACGCACCGTCATTCCAATAGGGATCGACCAGCCGCCCCTTGGGCCGGGCCAATGCCAGCCGGTGACGCGCCAGCAATTCCCAATCGAACAATTCGCCCGGATCCTGTTTGCGCGCGGGCGCAATATCGCTGTGCCCCACCACATTGGCGCGGGCAATATCATGGCGTTTGACGATCCCCTCGACCAGCGGCAGCAGTGCCTCCATCTGTTCGCGCGGAAAGGGGCGATAGCCCCATTCATGCCCCGGATTGACGATTTCGATGCCGATGCTGGCGGAATTGATATCGGTAACCCCGCGCCAGTGCGAGCGGCCGGCATGCCAGGCGCGCTTGGCCTCATCTACCATGCGGATCACCTGCCCATCTTCGGTCACCACATAATGGGCGGAAACCTTGGCCTCAGGATTGGCCAGCCAAGCAATGGCAGAGGGCGCATCGACCATGCCGGTATAATGCAGGACCAGCATCGACACCGGGCCGCTGCGTTCATCGAAATTGGGGGAGGGCGTATCGATCATCGCCGCACAGGGTTACAGCGCGCTCCGCCTGCGATCAACCCGCCATGACCAGCGGTTTCGGCACGTCCGGGCAGTTTTCATACAGGCCGCGAAATGTGCGGCTGGCCGTGAAGTTTTCCGTATGGCCGATCACCGTCTCTGCCGCGCCCAGCATCAGCAAGCCGTGCGGGGCCATGGCGCGGTGCAGGCGGCCATAGGCGATATGCCGAATTTCGGGTGAGAAATACATGATCACATTGCGGCACAGCACCAGATCAAAGGGCGGGGAGCCCAATAAAGGGCGTAACAGATTGTCCTGCCGGAATGTGACCATGCGGCGCAATTCGTGGCTGGCCACCCATTTGTCGCCCTGTTGATCAAAATGGCGCAGCATCTGGCGGGTCGAAAGCCCGCGCTGAATCTCGAACGGTGAATAGGCCCCGCTGATCGCCTGATCGATCATACGTTGCGAGATATCGGTGCTGGTGATGCGCACAGCCCAGCCATCCCAGCTGGCGGGATCATCCAGGATCATCATCGCCAGCGAATAGGCCTCTTGACCGCTGGAGCCACCGGCAGACCAGATGCGCAAGGTGCGGCTGGCGGCGTTCACTTCGCGCAAATGCGGCAAAACATCGCAGCGCAGCGTTTCAAACATCGCGGTATCGCGAAAGAAATAGCTTTCATTGTTGAGCATGGCCTCGATCACGGCCTGTTGCAGCTCGTCGCTATGCGCGGCCATGATCACCGCAACCAGCGAATCCAGATCGGGAATGGCAAAGCGTTCCATCACCGGTTTCAGCACCATATCGACGCGCCACAGCCGCGAATTGGAAATGATCTGCCCGGTGCGCGCCTGTAGCATGCCGGATAACAGGCGATGCGCGGCACTATCGGCGACGGAAAATTCGTTCATAGCGCCGCTCCGGCCATCGTGCCGCTCATCTTGTTGATGGCCTGGCCAATCTGGTCGGCTGGCAGGCAATGCCGCGCCAATTGCGCGCGGGCGACCGCACCGGGCATGCCCCATACCGTGCTGCTCGCCGAATCCTGGGCCAGCACATAGCCGCCTGCCTGAGCAATCGCGGTGCAGCCGATCAGGCCATCGCGGCCCATGCCAGACAGGATCACGGCCACAGCGCCCTCGCCATAACAGGCAGCGACCGATTCCAACATGGGATCAACGGCGGGAAAATAGGGACCATGATTCTGGCCGGTATCAAATGCGATGCGAACATTGCTGCCGATGCGGCGCAGGGCCAGATGCGCCTCCCCGCTGGCCAGCACGATATCGCCGGGGTTCAGCGACTGGCCATTGCGCGCTACCTGCACGGTCCGCCCACAGCTTTGCGTCAACTGATCGGCCAGAAATGGCATGAAACCGCTCGGCAGATGCTGGGTGATCAGGATCGGCGCGCCAATATCGGCTGCCAAGGCGGCAAATAGCGCGTGCAGTGCCGGTATGCCGCCGGTGGATGCGCCAATGGCAATGCAATCCACCGGGCGTGGCGCAATGGCTGGCAGGCGCGCGGGGGGTGTCGATAGGGCTGG
>JBGSTI010000199.1:0-5667 GCA_041736605.1 Sphingomonadaceae bacterium | reverse complement strand
TTGCCTTCGTAAATCTGGCGACGGCGTGTCATGGGCAGTTCCTGAACAAGCGCCTGCCGAAAATCTGCACAGGTGCAGCGGCAAACGCACTGAAAAACAAACGCTAAAAAGCACTGGCCCCGGTATTGCCATGGAGCGTTTGACTCGCACAGCGCCGGGGCCATTGCCGCGCCTATACGGCAAATGGCCAAAGGGTGCAAATGCCAGTGGTTAACTTGTGGCAACGGCTTTGCGCCGGGGCCGCTGCGATGCTAAGCGGCTTGGCCTATGGCCGATATCATTGTTCCCGATCCTGATTCCGACGATCCGTTTGACGCAATCATTGACTCGCCGCTCGACCGGGCGCTGTCTGAACGCTATCTGGTCTATGCGTTGTCGACCATCACCGCGCGGTCGCTGCCCGATTTGCGCGATGGGCTAAAGCCTGTTCACCGCCGCTTGCTATGGGCCATGCGACAGTTAAAGCTGGACCCAGCGTCGGCGTTCAAGAAATCTGCGCGTGTCGTGGGCGACGTGATCGGCAAATATCATCCGCATGGCGACCAGTCGGTCTATGACGCGATGGTCCGCTTGGCACAGGATTTTGCGCTGCGTTATCCCTTGGTCGATGGTCAGGGCAATTTCGGCAATGTCGATGGCGATAACGCTGCTGCCTATCGCTACACCGAAGCGCGGCTGACCAAGACCGCCATTCGCCTGATGGCCGGGCTGGATGAAGGGACGGTTGATTTCCACCTCACCTATAATGGCGAGGAAGAAGAGCCGGAGATTTTTCCAGGGCTGTTCCCCAATCTGCTGGCCAATGGCGCCAGTGGCATTGCCGTGGGCATGGCAACTTCGATTCCCAGCCATAATGTCGCCGAAATTGTCGATGCGGCACTGATGCTGATCGATGAGCCGGAAACCAGCCTTGATCAGTTGATGACCGTTTTCCACGGCCCCGATTTTGCCACAGGCGGCATATTGGTGGACAGCGCCGATAGCATCAAGGCGGCCTATGATACCGGGCGCGGCGCGTTTCGCGTGCGCTCGCGCTGGGAAATCGAGGATCAGGGGCGCGGCACCTGGACCGCTGTTATCACCCAAATCCCTTATCAGGTGCAAAAGGGCAAATTGATCGAACAGATCGCGCAAGTGATCGCCGATAAAAAGTTGCCGATCCTTGAGGATGTGCGCGACGAATCCGATGAGCAGATTCGCATCGTGCTGGTGCCGCGCAGCCGCACGGTTGAGCCACAGGATCTGATGGACAGCCTGTTCCGCCTGACAGAGCTGGAAACGCGCTTTTCCCTGAACCTCAACGTGCTGCGGGCTGACCGGACGCCACATGTGATGGGGCTGAAACCCTTGTTGCAAGACTGGATCGTCTCACAGATCGACATTCTCCAGCGCCGTACACAGCATCGGCTGGATAAGATCGCGGCGCGGCTGGAACTGGTCGCAGGCTATATCATCGCCTATCTCAACCTCGACCGGATCATCGAGATCATCCGCACTGAGGATGAGCCAAAGCCAGTGATGATGGCGGAATTTTTGCTGACCGACCGGCAGGCCGAAGCGATCCTCAACATGCGGTTGCGCTCGTTGCGTAAGCTGGAGGAAATGGAATTGCGGCGCGAGCATGATGCGCTGTTGGCCGAACAGGAAGAGTTGACCAAATTGCTGGAAAGCCCGGCGCGCCAACGCACCCGTTTGAAGCGCGACTTGGCCGAGCTGCGCAAGGATTATGCCGAGGATACGTCGCTTGGCAAACGTCGCACGACGCTGGAGGAAGCAGCACCGGCGCGCGACATTCCCCTGCATGTGTTCATCGAAAAAGAGCCTGTCACCGTGATCGTATCGCAGCGCGGCTGGATCAAAGCGATGAAGGGCCATGCCGATCTAGGCGGCGCGCAGGATTTCAAGTTCAAAGAAGGCGATGGCCCCGCCTATGCCCTGCATGCGCAAACCACTGACAAGCTGCTGATCGCCTGCAACAATGGCCGTTTCTATACATTGGGCGCCGATAAGCTGCCCGGTGCGCGCGGCTTTGGCGAGCCGGTGCGCTCGATGATCGATCTGGATAATGACGTGTCGATCGTCGCAGTGCAGGTCGCCTTGCCGGGATCAAAGCTGTTGCTAGCCGCCAGCAATGGACGCGGTTTCATAGCCGAAGCAGCAGACCTGATCGCGGAAACGCGAAAAGGGCGGCAGGTCGTGAATGTAAAGCCCGGCATCAGCCTGGCGGTTGTGCGCCCGGTGCTGGCCAATGCCGATCATGTTGCGGTGAGCGGTGATAATCGCAAACTGGTGGTGTTTGCGATTGGCGAGCTGCCCATCATGGCGCGCGGGCAGGGTGTGCAATTGCAACGCTATCGCGATGGCAATCTGGCTGATGCCATCACGTTCAAGCTGGACGATGGGCTCAGCTGGGCCATGGGCGGCGATACGGGCCGCACCCGCACCGAAAAGGATATCCGCCTTTGGAAAGTGGCGCGCGGTGCCGCATGGCGGATGCCACCCACGGGCTTCCCGCGCAACAACCGCTTTGATTGATTTTCTTCAGCGTCAAAGATGATGGTGAACACCATGTTCACTTATGGAAATCTTTACGGCTGACCGCTTAGCTGGGGCTGTGAGCGTTCCAGCCATCCTTATTTGCACACGGTTTTTACCGTGAACGCTATCCGGTCGATTCGCCGGAACGGCAATGCTTTGGCCGAAATCCAGCCTCAATCGTGGCTGGATGCCCTGCCGCTCGCCGCAGCGATTGCCGAGCATGATGGCCGCCGCGTTTCCATGCGCGCCATGAACAAGGCTTTTGAGCGGATCTGGGTCGACAATGCCTTTCAAACCAGTGTTGATCCGCGCAATGTAGATCGCAATATTCGCCTGTGCTGTGCCAATGAATCGGGGCATTTCGCCTATCGCGTGCTGATCGGCAAAGGTGTGCATCGCCATCAATATGATGTGCGGATCAGCCGCATGGGAACAATGGTCGATAATGTCGCCGGGGCCTATATGTTCACCTTGAGCGACAAGACGGCCGAAGTGGAGTCGCTGGAAAATCTTCATCGTGAAATGCGATCAGACAGCCTTACCGGCCTTGCCAACCGCACAGGCTTTGAAGAGGAAATTGAGCGTCGGCTGATTTTTGCCAAGGCCGAACCGGACGTTCTGGATGGTGACGACCCCCCCAATGCCGCCAGTCCGCATTTTGCGATCATTGCCCTTGATCTCGCGCGCTTTTCGCAGGTCAATCAGTGCCAGGGCGAGGTTGTTGGCGATGAACTGCTGCTCGCCGTCGCCAGTCGGCTGAGCGCGACGGTAAGGCGCGGCGATATCGTGGCGCGGCAGGGGAGCGATGAATTTCTGCTATTCGTGCGCCACTCGGGTGAAGCGCACGAAATCGATGCTATCATCCAGCGCGTGCAGACGATTTTCGATACGCCCTTCCGCCTGTCGAGCATCGAGATCCAGATGGATGCCGTGATGGGGATCGCGTCAGCGGCCCTATCAGTCGATCAGCCCAATGATGTGATTGGCCATGCCCAACTGGCGCTGAAACGCGCAAAGGCGCGGCGCAAGGTGGTGATGCACTATAGCGATGAAGTGCTGGTCAATGCCCGGCGGCGCTTTTTGCTGGAAACAGAATTGCGCGCCGCGCTGAAGGCTGGTGAGCTGGAACTCGCCTATCAGCCGCTGATCGATCTGGATAGCAATGCCCCGATCGGATTCGAGGCTTTGGCCCGCTGGAACCATCCTGACCGCGGCCCGATCAGCCCGGTGGAGTTCATTCCCGTGGCCGAGGAAAGCGGACTGATCGTGCCCTTGGGCCGCTGGGCGCTGCGGCAGGCGGCGATGACGTTGGCCAGTTGGGATCAGCATATGGGTGGCATTCTGCCTGTGCGCATGAACGTAAACCTGTCGGCAGAGCAATTTGCGCTGGATGATCTGGCTACACTGGTTGGCGAAACGCTGACGACCAGCGGGATCAAGGGCGACCGGTTGACGTTGGAACTTACCGAAAGCGCAATTTTCACCGATCCTGATCGCGCGGCCCGTATCCTGCATGAACTGAAAGGGCTGGACACGCATCTGGCGATGGATGATTTCGGCACCGGCTATTCCAATCTCGCAGCCTTGCAGCGCCTGCCCATCGATATCCTCAAAATCGATCGCAGCTTTGTTACCGAGATGATGGCCAATGCCGACAAGACGGCGATTGTCCGCGCGGTCATTTCCCTCGCCACCACATTGGGCATGAAAACCACGGCAGAGGGCATTGAAACCGACGAACTGTCACGCGCCTTGGCGGCTTTGGGGTGCGATATGGGTCAGGGCTATTTCTATGCCCGCCCGCTCGATAGCTTGGCGGCATTGGCGTTTCTGGAAAAGGCCAAGCTGACATTACTGCCCTGACGGTTCAGCCGCGCATGATATCGGCAAGGATGGCGCGTTGCCGTGCCTCATCGGGAAAGCCCTCTTCGATCCAGCGCCGCTCACATTGTTTCAGCAACTGGGCGATGTCCGGGCCAGCAGCCATGCCCATGCCCAAAACGTCGCGGCCTTTCAGCGCGAAGTAGGGCGTCTGCCAGCCGTCAAGCATGGTCAGCATCGCCTGCCAATCATCGTCGCCAAATAGCAGTACGGCAGCTTGTGCGATATCAACACCCGCCCGCCACGCCAGTTCACGCACGGATGCGCTATGCACATCCGACGCCCGCGCCATGGCGATCATCCGCTGCTGCTGACGGTTGGAAAGTCGCAGCCGCATCAGCAACGCGGGCGATAAATCGGAACAGTTCAGCAATGCCAAAAGCCGCGCCGACATATCGGGTGTCAATTCGGCACTCTGTTCTCGCGCAATCAGCCGCTCCAGCGCGTTGAGGCCATCGCTGCCAATTTCTGGCAATATGGCGCGCCAGATATGCGCCTCTTCCATTTTTCGCAATGCGGGTACAGGATCAGGGAGCGCCAACAGACGCAAAAGCTCGCCAGAAATGCGTTCGCGTGACAGTCCCTTCATGCCATCGGCCAGACGGGCGCAGGCCGCCAATGCGTCGTCATCCCAATGGCCACCACCAAAGCGCGCGGCAAAGCGGAAAAAACGCAGGATGCGCAAATAGTCCTCGCGAATACGCTGTTCGGCATCGCCAATGAAACGCACATGCCGCCGGTCTAAATCACCCAGCCCATCATGATAATCAAACACAGCGCCGGTGCGCGGATCGGCATAGAGCGCATTGATGGTGAAATCGCGGCGTGATGCATCCTCGCGCCAATCCTGCGCAAAGGCGACAATGGCGTGGCGGCCATCGGTTTCCACATCGCAGCGCAGCGTGGTTATTTCAACAGGGCCAGACGGCAAAACGGCAGTGATGGTGCCGTGCGCAATCCCGGTGGGAACAGCCTTGATCCCGGCCGCAGTCAGCCGATCGATCACCACTTGCGGTTCATGCCGTGTGGCCAGATCAATGTCATTGACCGCCAGTCCCAACAGCGTATCGCGCACCACCCCGCCAACCAGACGGGTGCTATCGCCCTCTGGATCAAGCACCGCGATCAGCGCCGACCAGCCTTCGCGGTCTGCAAAGCCAGATAGATCGAGGACCATGTTGTCCATCACAGCGCCAGCCAGTCCATCCGCCGCGCCAGATTGGCGATGATCCCCGCGGTTACGCCCCA
>JBGSTI010000191.1:0-6834 GCA_041736605.1 Sphingomonadaceae bacterium | reverse complement strand
CCCATCATGCGCCGCAGTGCATAATGGGCGCACGTTAGAACTGCTCCAAACAAAATGGGGGTCGGCATTGCTGCCGGCCCCCACTGTCGCCCGATCCTGATGCGGTCCCGTCCATGTTTCGGCTGAGCCCGGTTTTCACGGCGATGAAAGCGCTGAGCCGCATCGTCGATCAATCCCGGTCTGGCCACGCATAGCGGCTTGCGCCGATATGGACTGTCCGTTCCGCACCCTTCAATGGGCGTCCGGTCATATGGTCGCTTGGCACCTGCGGGGCAGGGCTTGTGCATCCATCCTGTTCCGTTGCCGCAACTGGCTTTTGCATCCGTCGTCGATGATCGTTTGGCCTCGTCTTGTGCCTTGGGTCTTTCCAGTGCCTGGGGCGCCGGTCAGACGGGATCAAGGGTCCGTCGTGCCAACTGGTCATCCGCGCAACACGCAATGCCCTGTTGAGGCTGGTGCCGGGATTGCGGCGTTTCCCGTTTTCGTCTGTTTGGTCCGATTGCTCGGGCCGATCAGGCAAGACAGGGCGCGTATCACAATCCCGGTCCATCCGGTTCCCGAAGGAACCAGCCATCATCCGCCTGTCTCTTGCATTGTCCTTTTTGACTTGGTGGATCAGCCGGTCTTGCGACTGGCTCAATCACCCGATCAAAGCGGCTTTTGCATCCCGTTTTCCAAACAAATCCGCATTTGCATGCTTTTCTGCTGGACTTCGGTTTCGGCTTCGATAGATGGATGCTGCGCCTCAATGCCGAGTCGGCGCAAGCCCCAAAATCACCATTTGCCCCGTTCGCCCGCATTTCGCGGTGGGCAAGCCTGTGGATAAAATGGGGATAAGTTTTGTGTTGAGGAAAGTCTAATATCTACAAACATTTAACGGTAATTCGTCATTCCCGCGAAGGCGGGAATCCATCAGCCGGTCTTTTGTCTTTATAGGGCGCATGGCATTTTAGCGATGTCAGGTGATGGATGCCCGCCTTCGCGGGCATGACGATGAAAGAATTATAACATCCCCATCGCGCTGCCCATGGCTGCACCGAGGCACAAAACCACCAGAGCCGTCACAATCACCCGCATCCGCCAATATTGCGGCGTCACCATCTGGCCGCTCACCGCCGCGCGTTCGGAAAGCAACAGCATCAGAAAGCCCAAGGCCACCACGGCGATGCCGGTTTTCAACGGTGCGAACAACAGGCTGGCCCATCCGGCGATAGTAATCGCATTGCTTGCCAATAACAGCACCAGCCTTTGCCCGCTCGCTGCTTCGGGCCGGGCGACGGCCATGCCCCATTGCGTGCCCGCCATGAAAGACAGGATCGCCAGCCCCCAGCCGACAAGGCCGGGCAGCACCCAGCCGAAATCGCCGCTGACATCATGGCGGAAAATCGCCAAGATCGCGGCTCCGGCGGCAAAGGGAATGACGCCCGCAAAGCTGAGCAGCGGGATCAGCCAGCCGGTGCGGCCGTCCTTGTCTGGCAACATCCCGCGCGCCATATGCCGCTTATCGGTCCCGGCGGCCCAGCAGGCGCAGGCGCAGTGCATTGAGCTTGATAAAGCCCTCGGCATCGCGCTGGTCATAGGCACCGGCATCGTCCTCAAACGTCACATGCTGTTCGCTGTACAGGCTGTTGGGCGATTTGCGGCCAACGACCATGGCATTGCCCTTGTACAGTTTCAGCCGAACGGTGCCCGATACCTTTTCCTGGCTGTGATCAATGGCGGCCTGCAACATCTCGCGCTCGGGCGTGAACCAGAAGCCGTTATAAATCATCTCAGCATATTTGGGCATCAGCTCGTCTTTGAGATGCGCTGCCCCCCGGTCCAGCGTGATCTGCTCGATACCGCGATGCGCGCGGGCGTAAATCTCGCCGCCCGGCGTTTCATACATGCCGCGCGATTTCATGCCGACAAAGCGGTTTTCCACCAGATCAAGGCGGCCAATGCCATGGGTGCGGCCCAGATCGTTGAGCGCGGCCAGCAGTGTCGCGGGCGACATCGCCTCGCCATTCAGCGCGACGCCATCGCCGCGTTCAAAATCGATGGTGATATATTCGGGCGTATCGGGCGCGTCTTCGGGATTGCCGGTGCGCGAATAGACATAATCAGGGGTTTCCTCCCACGGATCCTCCAGCACCTTGCCCTCAGACGAGGTGTGCAGCAGATTGGCGTCGGTGGAAAACGGGCTTTCGCCGCGCTTGTCCTTGGGCACCGGAATCTGATGCTTTTCGGCCCAGGCGATCAGGGCGGTGCGGCTGGTCAAATCCCATTCGCGCCACGGCGCAATGATCTTGATATCGGGATTGAGCGCATAGGCGGACAGTTCAAAGCGAACCTGATCATTGCCCTTGCCCGTCGCGCCATGGCTGACCGCATCGGCGCCGGTTTCGCGCGCGATTTCGATCAGGCGCTTGGAAATCAGCGGGCGGGCAATGCTGGTGCCCAGCAGATAATCGCCCTCATACCGCGCATTGGCGCGCATCATCGGGAACACGAAATCGCGGACAAACTCTTCGCGCAGATCGTCGATATAGATATGCTCGGGCTTCACGCCCATCATCTCGGCCTTGGCGCGCGCCGGGCCGAGTTCTTCGCCCTGGCCCAGATCAGCGGTGAAGGTGACGACTTCGCAATTATAGGTGACCTGCAGCCATTTCAGGATGACGCTGGTATCCAGCCCGCCTGAATAGGCCAGGACAACGCGTTTGATATCGCCGTTGGGCTTGGTGTCAGGGCTGTTGCGCGAATCTGTCATGAATGGCCGCCTTTATGCACGAATTTGGGTTTGGCGGGCGCGTAACAGGCAGTGGGCCTTGGTGCAAGTTTCACCCTGTTATTGCGCGCCCAAGTTGGCCAGCGCGTCCTTGATGATCTGCTCTGCCTTGGGCCGGGCAACGGCCTGCATCGGGTCATCGCGGACCGGAACATCCGCCTGCGCCTCATCACTTACGGCAAAGGGCGGGCGGATGGGATCGCCGGGTCTGATGCCGATAATGTCCGCCATGCCCGATTCAAGCTCCAAACAGGCCCGGTCGAGCATTGCGTCCCTTTGTGCGTCCCGCGTGCTGTCGCAGCGGGTTTTGAGCTTTTCGGGCTCACCCAAAAGGCGGCGCACGCCATTCCATTCGCGTTTGTCGTGGACAAGGCGGCACAGACGAAGGTCTGGGTCATCGCCATCACTCAAAAAATTGTCGGTATATTCGGCCAGCTTTTCGGCATAGCGACCGCAGCGCTCGGCAAAGGCCGCGTCATCATTGGCCAAGGCCTCCTCTACCGCGCTCTCTTGCATTGATTTGCGGCGTAGGCAGGCCGGTGACAGGGGATCGACCCATTCATTCTCTTTCAGCTTGGCGCATTGCGGATCGAGCAATTCGGGCTGGGCTAGCAAGGCCTCAATGGCCGCTTCATCGCGGGTCATTTCGGCTATTTGACACGGCGAAGCAAAGCGGCCCTTGCGCATTTCGGGCAAGGGCACGTCGGCACAAAGCGCAGTGAACGCTGTGTCGTCACTGGCCAGAATTGCGCTCATTTCGCTTTCGACATAGCTGTCATAGCTGATGCAACCCATGCGCAGCGCGCCGTCGCGCTGATCCTCCGCCGTTGCTTCGCAGCGTTTGGCGAGTGTGACAGGATCGCTTTTCATCGCGTCGCCAGCGGCCATGTCCTTGGTGAATTGTTGCGCCTCGCAGGCACGTTGCAAAGCGCCATTGCGCTGCGCTTCGGCTGTGCTGGCGCATTGCAGGTCTAGGCTTTCGGGGTTTTCGAGAAGCTGCATCATCAGTTCTACTTCGGCCGTTTCTCTATCCAACAGGGCCGCGCGTTCGGCGCAATCTTTCGCCATGTTTTCATCCAGCGGCTGTTCGTTAGATTTGTTGCACACCGCTGCTGCCCATTTTGGTGACATCATCGCCATGGGGCGGCGCTGCTGGTTGCGTTCAGATATCGCAGAAAATTGTTGGGCATATTGCGTGCCAAATAGGACGGCATAATCCCAGCCGCCGGGATTGTCGGCATCATCAACACCGGGCAGCGATTCAATCTGGGCAAACAATTGATTGGCCAGTTTCAGCGCCTCGTCAAAACGCCCTAATTCGCGCAGGGCGTTGACGACGATCAGGCGCTGGCCAAGTAGAGCAGCCGCTTCGCTTTTCGACTGAATCGTTTCCATGGCATCCAGCACCGCTGGACCCTGTTCGACTAGCCGGGTTAGCGCCACCACGCGATCCTTGCCATCGCGGGCATGCCAGCTTGCGCGCAGCATCAGATCCCATTGATACCATGCGGGGCGGTCAAGCGCGCGGGCCAGCCACCAGGCTTGCGCATGGCGGCCCTCTGCGGCCAGCGCCTTATAGGCCGGATCACCGATCAGCGCGGGCAGCTTGGCCAGTTCCTCGGCGGTAAAGCAGTTGAACGGCGGCGCATCGTCGCGGGTGTAATCGGGCAGGATCACCAGGCCATTGCCGGGGCATTGCGCAATTTCGGCATTGATAAACTCATCGCCCGGATGGCTGCCATCGGGAAAGGTTTCCAGCGGGAAGTGCGGAAATTCAACCACCTGTTCAAAACGCGCATCGCCAAGCGGGCAGATGAATGATTGCGGCGAAAACGATCCATCGGGCAAAGGCTCCGCCATCGCGGCCCCCGGCCATAGCAGCAGTGCCAGCCCCGCTATTGTCCAAGCCCGCATGCGCCTCTCCTTCACTTTAGCATCAAGCCTAGCGGGGTGGGGCAGTGCCAGCAAGCGCATGCCTCTGGACAGCGGTTTTTTGCCCGATATGGTTGCAATCCTTACCGAATCGGCGCGGAGGGCTTCTCCGTGACACCGCTGTTCACAACAAGAGAATGGGTCCAAATCCATGCGTTTCAAAACCTTGCTTGCCGCTGGCGCGATTGCCTGCGTTGCCGCCGCTGTTCCTGCCAGTGCCGATGAGGGCATGTGGACATTTGACGCCTTTCCCGCAGCGCGGATGAAGGCGGATTATGGCTGGGCACCCGATCAGGCATGGCTGGATCGCACCCGCGCGGCGGCTGTGCGCTTGACCGGCGGTTGTTCGGCCAGTTTCGTGTCGGGCGAGGGGCTGATCCTTACCAATCATCACTGCGTTGCATCGTGCCTGTCAAACCTGTCGACGGCGCAGAATGATCTGCTCGCCAATGGCTTCAATCCCGCCACCCGCGCGCAAGAGCGCACCTGCCCCGGCCAGCAGGCCGAATTGGTGACATCGATCCGCGACGTGACCGGCGACGTTAAAGGCGTGATGGCGGGGCTGAGCGGTGCCGCCCTGGTCAAGGCGCGCGACGCCCGGATTGCCGAGATCGAGAAATCCAGCTGCACTGATCCTGCCACCACCCGCTGTCAGGTGGTGACGCTGTTTGGCGGCGGTCAGTATAAACTGTACACCTATCGCAAATATTCCGATATCCGCATCGCCTGGGCCCCTGAGGCGCAAATGGCGTTTTTTGGCGGCGATCCGGATAATTTCAACTTCCCGCGCTATGCCATGGATGGCGCGTTCCTGCGCGCGTATGAAGGCGGCAAGCCGGTGATGACGCCGCAGCATCTGGTGTGGAGCCCGCGCGCGCCCAAGGATGGAGAGGCGACATTCGTGGTCGGCAATCCCGGCACCACGCGCCGTCTGGATACCGAGGCGCAGCGCGCCTATCGCCGTGAAATCAGCTTGCCGATGTCGTTGATCCTGATGTCGGAATATCGCGGTCGCCTGATCGCCGCGATGGGTGAGGACAAGGATAAGTTGCGCGAAGGCGAGGACGAGCTGTCGGGCGTGGAAAATAGCTTCAAGGCGCAAATGGGCCAGTTCCGTTCGCTCAATGATGCGCAGTTTACCGCCGCGATGCGTGAAACCGAAATGGCGCTAAAGGGCAAAGCAGCGCCGGGCGTTGACCCATGGGGTTCGATTGCAGCAGCCGATGCGGCCTATCGCCAATTTTATCTGGAAGACAGCTTCGTCAAGGGTGGCCCGGCTGGCTATTCAACGCTGTTTGGCTATGCCCGTACGTTGGTGCGCGGCGCGGCAGAGCGCGGCAAACCCAATGCTGAGCGTCTGCCGGGCTATACCGATTCCGCGCTGCCGCTCACCGAAAAACGGCTGATTGATCCCCGCCCGGTCTATCCGTGGCTGGAGGAATTGGGCATTGCGTTTTGGAGCTCGAAAATGCGCGAATATCTGGGCGCGGATAATGGCGACGTAAAAATGCTGTTGGGCAAGGAATCGCCTGAAAATCTGGCCAAACGGCTGGTCGCAGGCTCGACGCTGGCCGATCCGGCGGTGCGCAAGGCCTTGTGGGAAGGTGGCGCGGATGCAATTGCAAAGTCCGATGATCCGATGATCAAGCTGGCTTTGGCGATGGATGCGCGCAGCCGCGAAATCCAGAAACGCTATGACGCCGAAGTGGACGGCCCGATCACCGCGGCCAAGGCGCAGATCGCCGACGCGCGTTTTGCCGCCTATGGCGAAGCCAATTATCCCGACGCTACGTTTACGCTGCGCATCAGCTATGGCAAGGTACAGGGCTGGACCGAACGCGGCAACGCGGTGCCCTTTGCCACCTATATGGGCGGCACATTTGACCGCGCGACGGGCGATTTCCCGTACAATCTCAGCCCGGCCTTTGCCGCAGCGGCCAGCAAGATCGACCGATCGATCATCTATAATTTCGTGACCACCAACGATATTATCGGCGGCAATTCCGGCTCTCCGGTACTGGACAAGGATGGCCATGTGATTGGCGCGGCCTTTGATGGCAATATCCACTCACTGGGCGGCGCGTTTGGCTATGATGGCATGCTGAACCGCACGGTGGTGGTGTCATCGGCGT
>JBGSTI010000139.1:0-10182 GCA_041736605.1 Sphingomonadaceae bacterium | reverse complement strand
CCAGCCGAGCCCCAGCCGCTGGCCCGGCGTCAGCGCGTCGGCATCAAAGTTGCAGTTAGGGCCGAAACCTGCGGCGTTAAACTGTGCCATCAGCGCCTCTTCGCCCGGCTGGCGCGGCAATTGCTTTAGCCCTTGGTTGAGCAGCCGGAAATAGTGCAGGCTGTCAAAAGGGTTCATTGGATCGGCGTCGGTTACGTCCGGCCCTGCCATGCCCGTTACCTTGATCGCGTGCGACAGGCGCTTACCCTCCGGCTCGTCCGCCGCATTGACCACCAGCACCCGGCCCAGCAACCAGATGATGTCCGTCGGCAGTTCGAACCGTTCATATCCGGACGGAACTTTGCCGCCCGAAGGCCCCACCAGCGCATAGCGCGCTGCCTGCCCACCGTTGGTGCGGGTGCCGAGATGATGCGGCTTTGAGTAGAGGTCCATGAAGGCGAGCGTGTAATAGCGGTCGCCCATCTCGGGCACTTCAATCAGCACTGGCCCTGATGACAGGTCGAACCAGCCGTTGACGTAGAGCGTGTCCGAATTGGCCCCGCGCAGTTGCCCCTGCGTTTTGGGCGTCAGCACGCCGGGATAGATGGCAAGCCGATTGACCGGCGCAGCGACGGGTTGGTCGGGCCGCACCCGGTGCGTCTCATTGTGCATCTGCTTGAGCATGTCGACAATGGGATAGCCATAGACATAGCCTAACAGGCCCACCGATTGCGCCTGCACCACCTCTGGATCGAGCGCCGCCGCCCGGATCGCCGCTTCATCGGGCAAAGCTGTATTGTCGATCGCCATTGCTGCTGTCATCATCTCTCTCCCAGATGCGGCGAAATCTGCCGTCATTATCCCCCGCGACGGATCATATCCGCTGCCTTTTCGGCGATCATGATCGCCGGGGCATTGGTATTGCCCGACACAAGGCGCGGCATGATCGAGGCATCGGCGACACGCAGCCGCTCAACCCCCTTAACCCGCAACTGCGGATCGAGCACCGCGCCATCGTCTATTCCCATGCGGCAGGTGCCGACCGGGTGATAGCCAGTATTGCCAAACCGCCGGGCATAATCGAGCAGCGCCTCGTCGCTGTCCATTGTCGCGCCGGGATAGGCCTCGCTTTCGATCAGCCGCGCCAGCGATGGTGCACGCACCAAGTCTCGCGCCATACGCATCGCTTTCACTGAAAGCCGCTGGTCCTCGGGTGCTTCCAGATAATTGTGTACGATGTCGGGCACCCCCGCCGGGTCGGCGCTGGAAAGCAGCAAGCGACCGCGCGATTCCGGTCGCAAGATATTGGGGCCCAATGTCAGGCCAGGATATTTTGACAGCGTTGGCTTCTCTCCGCTCATCGCCTGGTCGAGATCGCCTGTCACTGGCAGGCAGTGAAACTGGATATCGGGTCGGTCGAGCACGGGATCGGATTTGACGAAGGCCCCGGTCTGCGCCACCGGAATGGTCATCGGACCGGTGCCGTTGACCGCATAGCGCAGTACATTCCACAATAGGCGCATACCGCCCAATTGCTGGTTATAGCTATAGCTGCCTTCACGCAGTCGCCAACTCATCGTCAGGATATAATGGTCCTGCAATTCGGCTCCGACGCCGACGCTGTCGTGTAGCACATCAATGCCCATCGCCTGCAAATGCGCGCCTGGCCCGATGCCCGACAGCATCAAAAGCTTGGGGCTGTGATAGGCACCTGCCGACAGGATGACTTCCCGCGCCGCGCTGATCGTCTCGATCTTGCCGCCGCGTTCAATTTCGACGCCGCTTGCCACTTTGCCGTCAAACAGGATGCGGCGGCACAGCGCCCCGGTGATGACCGTTAAATTGGGCCGCGCCATCGCTGGCCGCAAATAGGCGGCAGCTGCCGAACAGCGTTTCCCCTGATGGATAGTCGTTTGATAATAAAAGGCACCATGCTGGTCGGGGCCATTATAGTCCGGCACCAACGGCACGCCCAGTTCCACAAAGGCAGATAAAACGGCGTCATTGGTGGGGTCGCGGTGGCTGACCTCCTCAACCCGTAACGGGCCATCGCCGCCGCGCAACGCATCCTGGCCCCCGGCATAGGTCTCACTTTTGCGAAAATAGGGCGCGACGTCGGACCAGCCCCAGCCAATCGCACCAAGATTACTCCATGTGTCATAATCCTGGGTCTGTCCGCGCACATATAGCAGGCCGTTGATGTTCGACGAACCGCCAAGGCCCCGACCACGCGGCAACAGCATCTTGCGGCCACCGATGTTGCCTTCTGGCGCGCTATGATAGTGCCAGCTATGGCCAAATTCGCCGGTGGTCTTGCCATAGCCTGCGGGCATCGAGACAAGGAAGCCCTTGCCGTCGCCGCCCGCTTCGATCAGCACCACCCGCGTTTCAGGCTGTTCGGAAAGACGCGCCGCCAGCACACAGCCAGCCGACCCGCCGCCGACGATAACATAGTCCGCCTGCATCAGTTGCCTGCCGCCATGCGGTAACGGATCGGCAAATGTTTGAGCCCGCCGGTATGGTTGGTCTTGACCCACGAAGGCGGGCCGGCGAGTTCGACGCTGTCAACACGCGCCACAATCTCGGCAAGCAAGGCTTCCACTTCCATTTCGGCAAGGATGCGCCCCAGGCAATGGTGCGCGCCATAGCCAAATGCGACGTGCCGATTGGGTGAGCGATCAACGCGGAAAGCATCTGGATCGTCAAAGGCCGCTTCATCGCGATTGCCCGACAGATACATCAGACAAACGCTTTCACCCGCCTTGATCGCCTGTCCACCCAGCACGGTGTCAACCGTCGCGGTCCGCAGGAAATGGCGAACCGGTGTGGCCCAGCGGAAAATCTCCTGCGCGGCGCTAGGGATCAGGCTGGGATCGGCTTTCAGCTTGGCAAATTCTGCTGGGTTGCTCGCCAATTGCATCATGCCGATGCCGACCGACGAACTGGTCGTGTCATGCCCCGCCGCCGCCAGCAGCATGCCATAGGAAAAAGTATCAATGTCGGGCAGCGGCTCGCCGTTTAATGTCGCATTGGCGACTACCGACATCAGATCTTCTTGCGGTGCCTTGCGCCGTTCGGCAACAATACCTGCCAGATAGCCGAAAAACTCCATCGCCACGTCCTGACCATATTGGCCGCTACGCTGGCGCTCGGGGTCTTGCGCGCCAAATAGCTCCTGCGTCAGGCGCAGAACAAAGGGCGCATCACTGTCTGGCAAGCCAAGGATCGTCGTGATCATGATCAGCGGATAGGGAACAGCGATTTCCTCAACGAAATCACATTCACCACCCAGCGACGCCAGCTTGTCGACATAGTCTTTGGCCAGCACGGCCATACGCTCCCGCAGCGTTTCCAAAAAGCGCGAGTTGAACCAGCTTTGCGTCAAGTTGCGATAATCGCGATGGTCGGCACCATCCATATCGAGCAGCGTGCGAACAGGCCCGGTGCGCTTGCCCCACTGGGCGACAATCGCATCCTCTATGTCGCGTGGAATCAGTGTCTGGCGCGGTTCGGCTATCCAGGTTTTGGCGTCGCGCTCTACTGTCATGATATCGGCCTGGCGCAGCACGGCCCAGAAAGGACGATAGGGTTCCTGTTCAACCCACAGCACCGGCCCTTGTGCGCGCAAGGCCTTGCACCGCCGTGCCACCTCTGCCTCGTCGAGATAGGCTTCAGGCGAATAAATATCCAATGTTCCCAGCGGCTTTGTCACGGGTAATTTCCTCTCCACACGGCACCACGTCGCAGCGCCCAGCCAAACTGGCTCGGCAACCGGTCACTGATGCGGTCTGGCCCAATCCAGCCTTTGCGACTGGTCTTGCGCCCTGATTGTCAACACGCTATCGACCGTTCTGTTTACTGGTCTGCCGATCCGCGTTGCTTGCGCCAACACTATGGGGCGGAACGCCGGACCATGCATCGGTCCCGCCGCCCATTTTGGGAGACTCGACCTTGAACACCCAGACAAATGCTCACAGCAGTGATGCCCTGACGGGCAAAATAGCCTTCATCACCGGCGGCGGCACCGGCATTGGCCTTGCCTGTGCCCGAATGCTGATCGAGGCCGGCGCCCATGTTACCATTGCTGGTCGCCGTCAGGATGTGCTGGAACAGGCCGCAGCCGATCTCGGAGAAGGAGCCGATTGGCTGTTGTGCGATGTTGCCGATGAGGCGTCGGTCATCGCCGCCGTCGATCAGATCGTCGAGCGCCATGGTGCGCTTGATCTTGCGGTGAATGCGGCTGGCAGCGGCAGCGGGGGCAACCTGTTGCAGCTTGATGGCGATGCCTTTGATGCAGTGCTGCGCACCAATCTGACTGGCGTCTATGTGGCAATGCGGGCCGAAGTGCGCGCCATGCTGGCGGGCGGACGCGGCGGCAGCATCGTCAATATCAGCTCGGTCGCTTCGCTGCTCAGCCACAAGGGGATGCCAGCCTATTGCGCGTCAAAGGCCGGGGTCAACATGCTCACCCGCTGTTTTGCCGATGATCTTGGTCATAAGGGCATCCGCGTTAATGCGGTGCTGCCGGGCATTGTCGATACGGCGATTGTGGCCGAACTGACGGCTTATGAACCCGCGGTTGATCTGTACCGCGCGCAAATGCCGTTGGCCCGCGTCGGTCGCCCTGAAGAGGTGGCTGCCATGGTCGTCACTCTGCTGGGAGAGCGTGGCAACTGGATCACCGGCCAGTGCATCAGCGTTGATGGTGGCAACAATCTGCGCGCCGCGCCGGACTTCACGACCATGTTCGGAACGGCAGTGATATGATGTGGATGCGGCAGACGCTAGCCGATCACTGTGCCGTGCGCTAATATCATCGGGTCAGCCAGAGCCATGGGCGCGGGACAGGGAGCAGCGACAATGAGCGAGGAAAAGCTGCGGCAACATTTCGGCAAGGTGCATGCCCAACATGTGGCGGCGCTGACCCGGCACCTCATTGCCTGCCGCCGCGTCTTTGATGGGGACCTCGACTTGTTTCTTGTCCTGACCATCATAGGCGAACGCACCTTTACCGCGCGTAATGCGCCGGACGAAATGACGCATGCGGATTTCATCGAACGCAGCGTCGATTCGCTGCAACCCGCCGCGATCAACCTCCAATCCATCGCCGATTACAGTGGCATCCCACGCGAAACCGTGCGGCGCAAGATTCAGATTCTCCTCAGCAAAGGTTGGATCATTCAAGACGCCCGTAAATTTATAACCGTAACGGACAAAGCAAAAATCAGCCTAGGCGAACTGACCGAAAGCTCTTTAAAATATCTAGTAAATCTAGACAAATCAATATGGCAAACATTTGTAAAATAAAGAAATATTGTAATCGCGTGCTGGAAAGCGGACGAAAGCACAATATTAAAACAATGTTTTCCATTTCATTGGTGGCACTTCAATCCCGCCGTAATTTTGGGCAGACTGGCACAGCCATAACGCACCGCTTTGGTCAGCGCAGTTCGATCTTGGCGACCTTTCCAGCGGCGTTGCGGGGCAGATCGTCCACGAACTGCCAGTGGCGCGGAACCTTGTAATTGGCCATATTGGCGCGTGACCATTCATGGAGACCGGCGGCATCCAGCGCCATGCCGGGTCTCAGCACGACAAAGGCTTTGCCAACTTCGCCCATGCGGTCATCGGGCACGCCGATGACGGCTACCATGGAAATGGCGGGATGCTCGCTCAGCAGCTTTTCAATCTCTGCTGGGTAACAGTTGAAACCGCCCGCGATGAACATGTCTTTCTTGCGATCGGTGATGCGAACATAGCCAGCCTCGTCCATCGTGCCGACATCGCCGGTATGCAGCCAGCCATCGGCGTCAATAGCCTCGGCCGTGGCCTGCGCGTCGTCGAGATAGCCAAGCATCACGCCCTGACCACGGACGAGAATTTCGCCGGTCTCGCCGCGCGGCAGTTCATGGCCCGCTTCATCGGCAATGATCACCTCGTTGCCAGGGATTGCCGCGCCACAGGTGCGGGCGATGGTGTCAACTGCATCACCGGGTCGGCACGACGTAATGTTGACGCATTCGGTCATGCCATAGGCGGTGATGATATCCCGTATGCCCAGCTCGTCACGGATGCGCTCGACCAAAACTGGCGGCACAGTGGCCGCCCCGGTGGTGCCGCCGCGCAGGCTGCTATGGTCAAATGGCCGCTCGGCCTTTTCGGCGAGCAACATCTGGAAAATGGTGGGCGGACCAGGGAGAAAGGCGATGTGGTGTTGTTCAATCATGCGCGCCGCTTCGCGGACCTCGAACTGCGCCATGGGCACGATGACTGCGCCCGCGATCAGGCAGGCGACCCAGCCGACCTTAAGGCCAAAACTGTGAAAGAAGGGATTGACGATCAGATAGCGTTCGCCTGCTGACAGGCCGGTATTGCCGATCCATACGCCGCATTGGGGAATGACACGGCCATAGGTCATCAACACGCCCTTGGGCCTGCCGGTGGTGCCGCTGGTAAAGATGATGTCAGAGACATGGTCGGCCGTGACGGCATCAACAGCAGTATTGATGCGGGCGGGATCGATACTGTCGCCCTTGGAAAGAAAGTCCTCCCATTCACGGTCCATCAGGATGATGGCTTCGAGGGCAGGCAGGTCTTCGTCCGCCAATAGCGCCGGATAATCGGTGCCCAGAAAGTCGCCGACTGTGAACAGCAGCCGGGCATGGGTTCGCTGCAAAATGTCTGCCGCCTCTCGCCCCTTCATCCGTGTGTTCATCGGCACGATGGCTGCGCCGCAGCTCATCACGCCAATCGCGGCGACGATCCATTCGCGGCTATTGGGTGCCCAGATGGCGATGCGGTCGCCTTCACTTACTCCCCGCGCGAGCAAGGCAGCAGTGGCGCGGCGGCACTGCGCCCACAGGTCGTTAAAACTCCACGTCTCGCCTCGCTCAATCAGCGCAGGTGCATTGCCCCATCGCTCGGCAGCGAGCCGTGCAGCGTGGGGAATGGTGAGGGGGAGGGCGCTGGTCATTGGGGCACCTAGCTTGCGGCCATGTTGGTTGGGCCGAAATAGGCCTTCATTTCAGTGACTTTGCCGTCATCGTTAAAGGCAAATGTATCGATCACGTCGATGGCCATTTCCTTGCCATCCCAGTGGAGCCGCACCTGCATCGCAAAAGCGGCATGAGCGGCGGCGACGCGGATCGGACCGCTGAGGTGGAGCTTTGCTCCGGTTGCCATGGATTCAGTATAGAATTGACGGATAGCATCGGCACCAATGCGCGGTGCGGTGCCAATCGGGTCTTCGACGACAGCATTGTCGGCAAAGATGGCGACAGCCATTTCCGGATCGCCAGCATCAAAGGCGGCAATATAGGCGTGGACTGCGGCGGTCATCTGCTCTGGGGTTGGCATACGGGTCACTCCGGGAAATAGCGGCTGATAGTATCGACGCTCAGCGCCGGGCGCTCGCCGCCCTCAATCTCGATGACGACGCGCACCACGGACTGGATACCGCCCTTGACCTCTGCGACGCTCACCACTTCGCCCGTCGCACGGATGCGGCTGCCGACGGGAACGGGCGAGAGGAAGCGCAGACGGTCGGCTCCGACATTGACGGCGTGCGAAAAGCCGCGCACTTCGACCAGCTCTGGCAGGAAATGGTTGACCAGGCTCATAGTCAGATAACCATGGGCAATGGTGGTGCCAAACGGGCCATGTTTGGCGCGGACGGTATCGACGTGGATCCATTGATGATCGCCAGTAACCTCGGCAAAACCATCGACGCGGGGCTGCTCAATGGTCAGCCATGCGCTGGGGCCGAATATGGTTCCTTCCTGCCCGATCAGGTCGCGCGGGCTATCATAGACTTTAGCCATCGCTCAGGCCCGCTGGCTGGAGACCGAGACGATTTCGCCGGTTATGTAAGAGGACAGATCAGAGGCGAGGAACAGCATCACGTTCGCGACCTCCCACACTTCTGCCGGGCGACCAAAGGCCTCGCGAGCGGAAAGCTCGGCGAGCAGATCGTCGGTCGTCACTTTGGCAAGAAAGGCATGCATGGCAATTGACGGCGCGACGGCATTGATACGCACACCGTGCTCTGCGGCTTCAACGGCGGAGCAGCGGGTAAAGGCCATCACGCCAGCCTTGGCGGCGGCATAATGCGCCTGTCCCTTTTGGGCGCGCCAGCCAAGCACTGAGGCATTGTTGACGATAACGCCTGTCTTGCGCGCATACATGGTGGGCAGGAACGCGCGGCTCATGCGGAAAACGCTGTTGAGCGTAACATCAAGGACGCGGGACCATTGGTCGTCGGTCATGTCAACGACATCAACCTCACCGCCGAGCCCGGCATTGTTGATCAGCACATCGATAGAACCAAGCGCGTCGATGGCGGCGGCGTGTAGCGCATCGACATGCGATTGGTTGGTGACATCGCACACGAAAGTTGCGGGGCGCGTGCAGCCGACTTCGGCAGCAATGCGGTCCGCCGCTTCGCCCAGTCGGCGCTCGTGAAAGTCGCTGATCAGGACAGTAGCGCCTTCTTCTGCGGCACGTTTCGCGACAGAATAGCCTATGCCCGTGCCAGCAGCAGCCGTGACGACCACAGTCTTGCCTTTCAGCAGGCCGCGCGGCTCCGGATAGGTGGGGATCAGGGTCATGCAATGTCTCCGCGCGGTTCGCGTGGCATGCCAAGACCGCGTTCGGCGATCAGATTGCGCTGAATCTGGTTGGTGCCGCCATAGATGGTGTCAGCGCGCGAATAGAGGAACAGATTGGGCAGCGTGTCCCATTCATAGTCGCTGCCGTCATGCACTTCGCCCCCCTGGCCCAGCACGTCCATAGCCAGTTCGCCTAATGACCGACGCCAGCTGGCCCATTGGATCTTATAGGTGAGGGCGGCTCCGTCGATCTTGCTGTGATCGGTCTGCGACAACATGCGCAGCGCGCCATGGCGCATCAGTTTCAGGCCGATCTCTGCCTTGGCAAGGCGCTGGCGGATCAGCGGGTCTTGCGCTGCGCCATTGGCTTTGGCCGCCGCGATAATCTCATCCAGCTCGTTGCGGAAGCCCATTTGCTGCCCCAGTGTCGACACGCCGCGTTCAAAGGCGAGCAGGCCCATGGCGATTTTCCAGCCATCGCCCACGGCTCCGATCAGGCTGTCTGCCGGGCAGCGGGCGTCGGTGAAGAACGTCTCGTTAAACTCGGCATCGCCGTTGATCTGTTTGATGCCGCGAATTTCGATGCCGGGCTGGTCAATCTCCATCATCAGAAAGGTCAGGCCCTTTGGCCCCTTTGACCCTTCTTCGGTGCGCGTGACGACGAAAATCCAGTCTGAGATATGGGCGAGGCTGGTCCAGATTTTCTGGCCGTTGACGACCCACTCCCCATCTTCCAGCCGCCCCTTGGTGCGGACGCTGGCAAGGTCTGATCCTGCGCCGGGTTCGGAAAAGCCTTGGCAAAAGATCGTCTGTCCGGCGGCAATTCCGGGGAGGAAACGCTGTTGCTGTTCGTCACTGCCAAAAGCGAGCAAAGTGGGACCAGCGAGCTCGATGCCGATATGGTTGACGCGGCCCGGCACTCCGGCGCGGGCATATTCTTCGGCAAAGATGACCTGCTGAGCCAGCGTGGCATCACGGCCACCCCATGCCGCGGGCCAACCGATGCACGACCAGCGATGCGCAGCGAGCTGCTGTTCCCATTCCTTGCGCCGTTCCGCCTTGGCGGTCAGCGTGGTGATGCCTTTGATATCCTTGAACTCGCCAGCCATCTGGCCATTGAGCCAATCAGCGCATTCGGCGCGGAACTCTTCTTCCGCCGGTGAAAAACCCAGTTTCATGCTGCTTCTCCCAGCATCATATTGGCGATCTGTTCGCGGTGCCATTGGCCGCTGCCCATCATCGATTGGAGCGCGCGGGCGCGCTTGAAATAGAGATGCGCGTCATGTTCCCAAGTAAAGCCGATGCCGCCGTGCAGCTGGATCATGTCTCCCGCGCAGCGAAAGGCCGTGTCAGCGGCAAAGCTTTTGGCGGCGTGAACCGCAAGCGCGGCTTCGTCGGACGCCTCGTCCACCGCGCACGCTGCCCAATAGACGGCAGAACGCGCCTGTTCGATATCGACCACCATATCGGCCAGCCGATGCTTGTACGCCTGAAACGAACCGATGGCGCGGCCAAACTGAACCCGTTCCTTGGCATAGGCGACGGTCCGGTCGAGCGCGGTCTGTGCGACGCCAAGGCCCTCTGCGGCAATGGCAAC
>JBGSTI010000137.1:0-2074 GCA_041736605.1 Sphingomonadaceae bacterium | reverse complement strand
CAAATTCTCGCCGGCAATTGCCAGCGAAAGCCAGATTAAATTGACAGCCATGGCGAGTGCCACGGTAGGCCATTCGATCCTAGAAAACAGTTTCACGTGTTCAGCCCCGGCATGATCACGCAATTGTGAGTTCGACCGGCGAACTGACCGATCCGTTCGACGATCCCGAGAGCTGGTACCTGGCCGGGCGGAACTGGGAAACGCTATCGGCCCCTGCCCGCATGTTCCTGACATTCAACAACACGCTTGCCGGCCGCTTGCTGATCGGCCCGCTGGTGACGTTCTGGCGCATGATCGTCGGTGACGCACAGATCATCATTCGTGGCGGCGAGCTGGGTCGCGAAGCTGCAATTGCCTGGTTGGCGCATGTGCCGGGCGTGGCGCTGCTGGCATGGCTTATGGCAAACCATTCGCAGGTGCCCTTCTGGCAATTTGCTGCGGCGGCGTATGTCGGGGCGGCACTGATCCTGATCCGCACCTTTCTCGAGCATCAGGCGGCTGAAGAGTTTGGCGAGCGTACGGTGATCATCGAGGATCGCGGGCCACTGGCGTTCCTGTTCCTCTTCAACAATCTGCATTGCGTGCATCACACGCGGCCAGGGCTGGCATGGTATCGCCTGCCGGGCTTCTACCAGCGCCACCGCGCGGCCTTCATCCGCCGCAACAACAGCTATGTCTACCCCTCCTACTGGCCGATTTTCCGCCGCTATTTTTTCCTTGCAAAGGAGCCGGTCCGGCACCCTTTCGTTGCCTGACCGCGGTCTGATGCGATTTCACGCCAGCCTGCCAATGTACGACGCGCCGTATTTGCGGACCGCATGGGACGCCTGGTGGGCCTTGGTGCGTGAGGCCCTTTCGCGACGCGGAATCGAGGCCGGGACGCACCTGCGTCGCGACGGCGATTATCATGACAGCTGGCTGCAACAGGGCCTGATCCTTGGGCAAACCTGCGGTTGGCCGTATGCGAGCGGATTGCGCAGCAAAGTCACGCCAGTGGCACGGTTCGACTTCGATCTGGAGGTGGAACGCCCAGGCGATTATTTTTCGTGGTTCATCACTCTTGGCGACGCCGGCATTCAAGCGGCCATACCGGGCGATCTGGAGCCGTTCCTTTACGATCGCAAAACGATTGTCGCCATCAACAGTCCGATCTCGCAAAGCGGCTGGCGGGTGTTGTCGCAATGCGTGAGCGACGTCAGCACTATTTCTGCCAATCGGATTCTCTTTACTGGCAGCCATGTCGAATCGATACGCGCTGTCGCGGCTGGCCGGGCGCACTTGGCGGCAATCGATGCGGCTACGTGGCAGTTTGTTGTCGAAACGGAACCAGCGTGCCAGCGGGTCAAACAGGTCTGCCGTTCAACCGATGCGCCGGGACTGCCGCTGATTGTTGGCCCCGGCATGGAGGCGCATCGCGACACGGTACTCGAATCGCTACGCGAGGCATTCGAGCATGCCGCCCCAAATTTGCTGACAACGCTTTGCCTGCGCGGAATTGTCGAGGCCAAAGACGCCGACTACGATGTTCTGCAACGCCCGCCCTATGGATTGCTGGCGATCACGCCCAATCCATGACCACCTTGCCGGAATTGCCGGAACGCATGGCGTCAAAGCCCGCCTGAAAATCATCAATGCCGATGCGGTGGGTGATGATGCCCGATACGTCGAGTCCGCCCTGGACGAAAGCAATCATTTTGTACCAGGTGTCATACATCTCGCGGCCATAGATGCCTTTCAGCGTCAGCATCTTGAAGATCACCTGGTTCCAGTCAATCTCGAAATCCTTCGGCGGAATGCCGAGGATGGCGATGCGGCCGCCATTGTTCATGGCAACGATCATGTCGCGAAACGCTGGTGCCGCGCCCGACATTTCGAGGCCGACATCAAACCCCTCCTTCATGCCGATGCGCGCCATCACATGTTGAAGGTTCTCCTCCTTCGGGTTGACGGCATGTTCAATTCCGACCTTTTTCGCCAGCTCGAGGCGTAGCGGATTGATGTCGGTAATCACCACCTTGCGGGCGCCAGAGCGCTTTGCCACCAGCGCACCCATGATGCCGATCGGTCCGGCGCC
>JBGSTI010000115.1:0-1525 GCA_041736605.1 Sphingomonadaceae bacterium | reverse complement strand
CATTCCCGGCCAGGTTTCGGTACTGGGCATGGATGGCCTGCCACAAGGTGCGTTCTGCAATCCGCCGCTCAGCGCCATGCGGATGCCGATGCGCGCGATCGGCACCGCTGCTATCGACCTTCTGCGCGAGTTGCGGGCGGGCCCGACCTTGCCGGCGCGCCGGATCGAACTTGCATGCGCGATGCTCGAACGTGAGTCCTGCGGACCGGCACCGGAAATTCGATAATGCCTACCGAAATGCTTTACCCGATTGCTCTCGTGAACGGGCAATTGCAGCGATCTGCGGCAACCCGACGTGTTCGTAGACCTGCGCCAGCATGCGGTTGAGCGGCACGCCGTCGGGATCGTGAATGCGTCGCATTTCCAGCACCTGCTGCGCGGCCGAGGCGCGGCCAGCCTTCACCAGCGCATCGAGATGGATCTGCTCGAACAGGTCGCGCTGCGCGTGCGATCCGCCAATTTCGGCCATTCTTGGCAATGCCAGCGCGAGATCGCGGATGCAGGCATCGAAATCTCCGGCCGCATGCGCCATGATTGCGCGGGCTGATGGCAATGCCACTTCTGCCCATGCCGCCTGATCATGGACGGGCGTGCCGGCGCGGTTTACGATCGCCTGCAGCAATTCGCGGGCTACTGCTCGCTCGGCCCGCGCCAGCGCGTAAAGATATTGCAGCGTCAGGAAGGGTGAGACCGTATCGCGACCGCGCTGCGCCACGTGATCGGCGACATCGTTCCAGCGGTCGCCGACGTCAATACCGGCAAACTCCATCCGCGCCAGCAGCGATGCGGCGCCGACCTGGTCCTGGCTGTAGGATTTTTCCCTGCCCCAGACATGCGCGTCATAGGCAGCGAGCACCTCGGCGTTGCGCCCCTGACTGATGTAGAACAACGCCAGATGCCACCAATTGTGGGTGTGCATGAACGAGTTCAGTTCCGCCCACGTCGGCGCTACTCGTTCCAGGAATGACACCCCCTCAGCGACCCGGCCTTGCGTCAGCATGACGTGGGCCAGCGCATGGTGCGCCCACGGATCGTCCGGCTGGATTTCCAACGCCTGTCGCGCCGACCGCTCGGCATCGGCAAGCAGATGGCATTGCTCGTAACCGAAGGCGATCATGCCGTGAATGTAGGGCTGGCGTTCTGCGGCGGGCAAGGCGCTCAAGCCGATCCGCAGCATTCCTGGTGCGTCACCGAGATTGAACAGGTGATATTGCCCGATCTTCAGCGTTGCCAGATCGAGCGGATGATCGGCCGCAATCGCCTCGCACAGCGCTATCGCCTGCGGGATGTCGCCCTTCGCCCATTGCGCCACCATCTCAGCAATCAAAGCTTCGCGTCGCGTTGCCCCAGGTGCGGCGGCCAATGCGCGTTCGATGTAGACGGCGGCCTTGGCGGGCGCTTCCGGCGCCTCGAGGAACATCCACAGCATGCCTGCATAGGCATTGACGAGGCAGCATTGCGGAGCAGCATCGGCGGCAGGCAAGGCATTCACGGCCTTGTTTCGATAGGAAAGAAAGCCGTGAAT
>JBGSTI010000106.1:0-2853 GCA_041736605.1 Sphingomonadaceae bacterium | reverse complement strand
GTTGTTTTATAAAGATAATTTGGTGAGCCCTGCTGGGTTCGAACCAGCGACCTACTGATTAAAAGTCAGTTGCTCTACCGACTGAGCTAAGGGCCCCCTTGAGGCACGGTTGTGCGCCCGGAAGAGCGCCTCCCCTAATGGGCAGAGACGCGCGGGTCAAGCGGCTTGGCGCGGGTAAATCGTGCTTCGATCTGGCGTAGCGTCAGGCCAGTGACAGGATCGCGCCAATTGGCCGCAATTGTGGTCGCCGGGGCCACCACAAAGCCGCGCTCGCGAAAGGCGTGATGCGGGATATTCAGGGCAGAATCGCAATAGATGCCGCCCGACCACAGGATGATATCCAAATCCAGCGTGCGTGCCTGCCATGGCTGGCCGCGCCGGGTGCGACCAAAATCCGCCTCAATCGCTTGTAGACGATCCAGCAGATCGCGCGGCTCCAACGCGCTGGCGATCAGCGCGGTGCCATTGGCATAGATTCGCCGTGATGGCCCGATAGGGCGGCTATGCACCAATGGCGACACGGCAAATACGTCAATCGTGTCGCTCTCCAGCGCCTCGATGGCGCTTTCCAGAATCGCGGCGGGGCCGCCAAATTGCGGGTGGCGCTGGTTTGATCCCAGCGCGATCAGATAAAGATACGGCTCGCTCATCAGATGTCTTCTGCCAATCGGCCATAAAGCTGGGGACGGCGATCGCGGAAAAAGCCCATGCCTGCGCGGTGCGTGGCGCATTGATCAAGGTCCAATGTCGCCACCAGCACGCCGGTTTCATCCGCGCCAAATTCGCTCACCAGATCGCCCCATTCATTGGTGATGAAGCTGTGCCCGTAAAACGCCTGCGGGGCCGCGGCGCCGGGCATTTGTTCGCTGCCGATCCGATTGGCGGCGATTACCGGCATGCAGTTCGACACCGAATGGCCCTGCATTGCGCGTCGCCACATGCGGCTGGTATCCAGCCCGTCATCATAGGGTTCAGAACCGATAGCGGTGGGATAGAAAAGCAGTTCCGCGCCCATCAGTGCCATGGAGCGCGCGCATTCGGGATACCATTGGTCCCAGCAAATGCCGACGCCGATTCGGGTGCCAAACACATCCCACACTTTGAACCCGCTATTGCCGGGGCGGAAATAATATTTTTCCTCATAACCCGGGCCATCGGGAATATGGCTTTTGCGATAGCGGCCCATGATCGCGCCATCGGGGCCGATCATCGCCAGCGTGTTGTAATAATGCGGACCGTCTTTTTCAAAAAAGCTGGTGGGAATGGCGACGCCCAAATGCTTGGCGAGCTTGGCCATGGCCCGTACCGATGGATGCTCGTCCATGGGTTTCGCCCATGAAAACAGCGCCTCATCCTCAACCGTGCAGAAATAGGGTGAGGAAAACAGTTCGGGCGGCAGGATGATCTGCGCGCCCAATTCGGCGGCATGGGCCACCAGATCACTGACGGCGTCGATATTCTCTGCCTCACTGCCGCCCAAGGGCAATTGCAGGGCAGAGACGGTGATCTGGCGGCTCATGGGTTCAGTCCGTCTTTCAGTCGCGCTTGCGGAACAACAATGTCATGCGGTCGCTTTCGCCGATGGCGCCATATTTGGCCTTTTCCTCAGGCGTTTGTGCGCGTTCGGCGGGCGGCAGATTCCACACGCCACCAACATGATCGGCGGTGTCCTTGGGATTGGCATTGACTTCGCTGCTGCCGACAAATTCAAAGCCTTGGGCTTCGACGAATTTGATCACATCATCCTGGCGCATATAGCCATTATTGCCATCGGCATAGGCGCTGCTGGCGCTGGCCGGGGCGCGGTGCTGAACCACGCCCAGCATGCCGCCCGATTTGAGCAGGCTGCGCATGCCCTTGAGTTCGCTGTCGGCGATGTTCCAGCGATAAAGATTGTGCATCATGCGGATTATCAGCACGCGATCGACTGTGCCCTCGGCTTCCTTGGGAACGCTGCCCAGATTATACGCGGCGCTAGTTGCAGGATTGCCGCCTGCTTCAGCGATCTTGGGCACGAACGCCGTGGGAAAGGCGCGTAGAGTGCCCTTGCGCTCTTCGGAAAATGCGCTCGATTCAGGATTGAAACTGACCGCCACATATTTGCCCTTCTCGGCCAGCAAAGGCGCCAGAACGCGCGTATACCAGCCGCCACCGGGGGCATATTCGGCGACGGTCATATCCGGCGTTACCTGGAAAAAGGCCAGGGTTTCCATCGGGTGACGCCATTGGTCGCGGGCGCGATCCTTATCGCGGCGCGGATCGGCAAGCACTTTGGTCAGCGCATCATGCAGGGCGGCGTGTCCGGCATGGGCGGAATGGTCGGCGGCTTTTTCATGATGTTCGGCCATGGCGGGGCTGGCAAAGGCCAGGCTGGCTGCGGCTGTGGCGAACAGGAACTTCAGGCTTTTCATGGGGAGGCACCTCTCTTTGGTTTTCGGGGGGAATAGCTGGGCGGGAGATTGGCGCAAAAGCGGCCAAGGTCAAGGGTGGTTGGGCTGTGTCTTTCCTGTACCCCGACGAAAGTCGGGGTCCAGTGCTACCTTCACGGGCGCAGGACTAGGCCCCGGCTTTCGCCGGGGTACAAGGACAGTCAGGGCAAAACCGGCATTTGCTGACTGGCGCAATGGAACGAGCCTCCGCCCATCAGCACCGCATCGGCCATGATGCCAATGGTCTCGCGGCCGGGGAATAGCGCCGCAATCGCTGCGACCCCGGCATCGTCATAACGGCTGCCATAAATGGGGACGATCACCGCCTTGCTGGTAATGGCAAAGTTCATATAGCTCGCGGGCTGAACCACGCCGCCATATTCAATGCGGCCGGGCGAGGGGATGGGGGCAATATCAAGGCCAG
>JBGSTI010000050.1:0-2494 GCA_041736605.1 Sphingomonadaceae bacterium | reverse complement strand
GCTGTGCGAGCATGATCTGGTTGATACCGCCAACGCGATTTTTGATGCGGCGGATGCGGCGGGTTGCACCATCCATCTGCCCTATGATGTGGTGGTGTCCAAACAATTCGCGCCCAATCCGCCGACGCGCACGGTGAATGTGCATGAAGTGGCGGCATCGGAAATGATCCTAGACGTCGGCCCGGCGGCGGTTGAGGCGCTGGCCGATGTGCTGAAAACCTGCAAGACCTTGGTGTGGAATGGCCCGCTGGGTGCCTTTGAAACCCCGCCTTTTGATACGGCCACGGTGGCGCTGGCCCGCACGGCAGCGGCGCTGACATTGGAAGGCTCGTTGGTTTCGGTCGCGGGCGGTGGTGATACGGTTGCAGCTTTGGCGCATGCCGGGGTGCAGGATGATTTCACCTTTGTCTCGACGGCGGGCGGTGCGTTCCTGGAATGGATGGAAGGCAAGGATTTACCGGGCGTGAAGGCGTTGCAGATTGGGTAATTTACCAGTTCTGTTCTTTTGAACTGGAATCTTCCGAATAAGAATCTTCGTCATACCCGCGCAGGCGGGTATCCATCACCTGTTGATGCGGCTTTAGAGGTACGGTGATGGATGCCCGCCTGTGCGGGCATGACGAGCGTTCTTTTTTGCCCATTCTGCAAAGTCTTGCGGATAGCGTCCATCCATACCGCAACACCCTCTTAAACAATTCGCCATACAGGCGTTGCCAAGGCTGGAATCGCCCGTTATCGGCGGCGACAGCAAAAATTTGCATCACAGGCTCCAAGCAGGGAAACGACCTATGAACACTGCCGAAATGACCGCCAAAATGGCCGAAGGTAATGGCTTTATCGCCGCGCTGGATCAGTCCGGCGGATCAACGCCCAAGGCGCTGGCAGGCTATGGCGTGGCGGACGATGCGTGGAGCGATGAGGCCGAAATGTATGGCCTGATTCACCAGATGCGCGAACGTATCATTTCGGCCCCCTGTTTTGACGGCAGCCAAGTCATCGGCGCGATCCTGTTTGAACGCACCATGGATGGTCTGGTCAGCGGCGTGCCAACACCGCAGGCGCTGATTGCCAAGGGCGTGGTGCCGTTTATCAAGATCGACAAGGGTCTGGAAGACGAAGCCAATGGCGTTCAGATGATGAAGCCGATGCCCGAACTCGATGCGCTGCTGACGCGCGCCAAGGCACTGGGCGTCTATGGCACCAAGGAACGTTCGGTCATCAATTCGGCCAATCGCGAAGGCATTGCCGCCATCGTCAAGCAGCAGTTTGAAATCGGCGCACAGGTGATCAGCCATGGCATGATGCCGATGATCGAGCCCGAAGTTAACATCAAGAGCGAAACGCGCGCCGAATGCGATACGATCCTGCTCGATGAAATCCTGAAAAATCTCGACAGCGTTCCCGAAGGCCAGCAGGTGATGCTGAAATTGTCGCTGCCGGTGGTGCCGGGGACGTTCGGCCCGCTGGTCGATCATCCCAAGGTGCTGCGTGTTGTGGCGCTGTCGGGCGGGTATAAGCGCCCCGAAGCGTGTGCGGAGCTCGCCAAGAATCGCGGAATCATCGCCAGCTTCAGCCGCGCGCTGCTGGAGGATCTGCGGCATCAGATGAGCGATGACGAGTTTAACACGTCGCTGGGCGGGGCCATTTCGGAAATCCACAAGGGTTCGACCGTCAAGGTCGCCTGATTTTGTCAGAGCCTTGGTTTGGCGGGTGAAGTGGGTTAGGGGGCAGCGATGTCCAAACAACACAAAATGCCCGCCTGCCAGCTATACCTGATTTCGCCCTTGGAGGTCGGCGGGGATTTCCCCGACCGGCTGATCCGCGCGTTGGATGCGGGCAAGGGGACCAAGGCCGCCGTCGCCGCGTTCCAGTTTCGCGTCAAAGGGCTGGATGATCACAAGGCTGCCGAGCTGGCTGCGCCCTTGCAGGAAATCTGCACGGCGCGCGATGTGGCGTTTATCGTCAATGATTCGGTAAGCCTGGCGGCGCGGCTTAAGGCCGATGGCGTCCATCTGGGCCAGAAGGACGGCGATGTGCGCGAGGCGCGCGAGCGGCTGGGGCCCGATGTGCAGATTGGCGTGACCTGTCACGATAGCCGCCATCTGGGCATTGAGGCTGGCGAAGCGGGCGCGGACTATGTCGCGTTCGGGGCCTTCTATCCCACCACCACCAAGCAAGTTGAGCATCAGGCGGAGACCAGCCTGCTCGAATGGTGGGCCGAAATGATGGAATTGCCCAGTGTGGCGATTGGCGGGATTACCCCGGAAAACGCCGTGCCGATCATTGAAGCGGGGGCCGATTTTATCGCGGTATCAGGCGCAGTGTGGGGCGGCGATGAAGTGGCAGCGATGACGGCTTTTGCGAAGGTTTTGACGGAGCATCGGTCGCTGATTGGGCGGTAAATTTTTTGAGCTTCGTCATTGCGAGCGAAGCGAAGCAATCCAGTTGGCATTGCGCTGACACTCTGGATTGCCGCGCTTCGCTCGCAATGACG
>JBGSTI010000022.1:0-3308 GCA_041736605.1 Sphingomonadaceae bacterium | reverse complement strand
TGCATCCGTCCGCGCACCGATGCAACGTCGCTGGCGGCGATGCCAACCGCTTTCGGGGCGCTACAGGGCCAATATAGCGATGCATTGGGCGGCCAGATATTCGAGCCGCTGCACACGTTGAGCCACGCACCGCCGGTGTGCGACGGGGCCGGGCTGTCATTGATTGGCGGCGCAGGGCAGGGCACGCCGCGCGCCCGCATTCTCGCCTTTGCCGAAAGTGGCGGCGATCCGGGTGCGTCGCTAACCGCCGGTTTTGCGGCCATGGCCAAGGCTTTGGCCCGCGCAGGATTGTCGCTCGCCGATATGGACCGCATCGAGTTCATAGAATCCTTTGCCGTTACCATTGCGCGCTTTTTACGCGAGACGCCGGTTGATCCGGCGCGCGTCAATGTGTCGGGCGGGCATATCGCCAAAGGGCATCCGATGGGGGCCAGCGGCGCGATTTTGACCTCGACCTTGCTCGATTGTCTGGATGAAGCGGGCTGCACGTTGGGGCTGGTCGTGGTTAGCGGCGCATCGGGCGTAGGCACCGCCATGGTCGTTGAACGTCTGAATTGAGGGGATTGGCATGGGCGAAACATTGGACGCACTGACCGCGCGGCATGCGCCTTTGCTGGATGCGGCAATAGATGCCGTGAACAGCCGCAAAAGCTGGAGCCCGTTTCGCGATTCCCCCAGCGCCAAATTCCACGCCCCCGGCGCGCCAGAGGCAGGCAAAGCGGCCTTTGCGGCGCAATTGGGCCAGCCGTTCGACTTGGACCAGCCGGGCCTAATCGGGCGCAGTGGCGATGAAGTCTCGCCATTCACCCGCCAGCCCTTGGGTATCAGCTATCCGGTCAGCGATCCTGCGGCGCTGATCGCGGCGGGCCAAGCGGCAATGCCGGGATGGAGCAAAATCGCGCCGGAAACGCGCATGGCTCTGTGCCTTGAAATGGCCATGCGGATCTATGCGCGCAATTTCGAAATGGCGCACAGCGTGATGCACGTTGCCGGGCAAAGCTATACGCAGGCGTTTAGCGGCAGCGGCCCCAATGCGCTGGACCGGGGCATCGAGGCGCTGGCCTATGCCGCTAAGGCGATGCGCGATGTGGCGGGGCAGGTGCGATGGGACCGGACATTCGGCAAAGAAGACGTGTCGCTGGACAAGACCTATCGTCTGGTGCCACGCGGTATCGGGCTGGTCATCTGCTGTGCATCCTTTCCCACATGGAATGCCTATCCGGCGATGTTTGCCAGCCTGGCCACGGGCAATCCGGTAATTGTCAAACCGCATCCCATAGCGATCCTGCCCATGGCGATTGCGGTGCAGGAATGCCGCCGTACGTTGGCCGATTATGGGATGGACTCCAATCTGGTGACCTTGGCCGTCGATACGCTGGACGCGCCGATTGCGCAGCGGTTCATTAATGATCCCGCCGTGCAGATCATCGATTTCACGGGCAGCCCGCGCTTTGGCGGCCAGTTGGAGCGCACGGTGACCGGCAAGTTGCTGTTCACCGAAACGGCGGGCATCAATTCGGTGGTGCTGGAAAGTTGTGATGACCTGACGGCAACGGCCACCGCCATTTCCCGCGCCACCAGCCTGTTTTCTGCGCAAATGTGCACCAGCCCGCAAAATGTCTATGTGCCCGCAGGCGGCATCCGCACTGCCAGCGGCCATAAGTCGTTTGACGAGGTAGCAGCGGCCCTGGTGTCGGCGATTGACGCCATTGCCGATAATCCCGCGCTTGCCGCCGGGATCATGGGGGCGGTGCAGGCAGAGCCAAGCTGCGATATTGTCCGCCAATTGGCGACGCGCGCCGCGCAAAGCACGGATGCGCGGATTTTGCGCCAGCCTGTGCCCTATGCGCATCCCGATTTTCCCGATGCGCGCACAATGACGCCTTTGGTTGTCGCTTTGCCCGCAGGCAATGCCGCGATTTATGCCGAGGAGCATTTCGGCCCGGTCTTGTTCATCATCGCCGCCCCCGATGGCGATGCGGCGGTGGCGGAGGCGACGCAACTGGCGCGGCAGCATGGCGCGATCTCATCCTATCTCTATTCCACTGACGAGGCCTTTATCGACCGCGCGCTTGATCATTATGCGGCCAGCGGCATGAACCTGTCGATCAACCTGCACGGCGCGATGTGGGCGAATTTTGCGGCGGCCTATAGCGATTATCACGTCACTGGTCTCAACCCGGCGGGCAATGCCTGTCTGGCCGATCTCGCCTTTGTCGCTAGCCGCTTTCGCATCGTCCAGTATCGCCGCCCTGCCGTCCAAAAGGAAACGCATCATGCCGCATAGCCCCGACCAGTTTATCGGTTCCTGGAATCTGGTCGATTGGCGAATCGAATATTCGGATGGCGGCATCACCCGGCCCTTTGGCGAGGGCGCGCATGGCTATATCGTCTATACCGCCGATGGCATCATGACCGCCAGCATCGCCAAATCCGCCCGTCCCCCCTTTGGCATGGCCAATGCGCGCAATGCGTCTGCGGAGCAAAAGGGCGAGGCGTTTGACAGCTATTTCCACTATGCCGGACCGTGGCGGATCGACGGCGATGATGTGGTGCATGAAGTGACCCTATCGCTCAATCCCGATATGACCGGCACCGACCAGCGCCGCAATGCGCAGTTTCATGGAGATAACGAGATGACACTATCAGCGCATGAAGCGATGAAAGACGGGCGGCAACGGCACCATATCCTGCAATGGCGGCGTTGAGCTTGAAGCTCTGTGCGGGCCTGGGCGGTGATGTATAGGAACGCAATCCCGGCCTGATGCCATTACGCTCTAATCTACCCGCTCAACCACTGGCAGGACATAGCGCCCGTCGAGCGCCTCGGGCGCGGGCAGATAGAGCCGCGTGACAAGATGAAAGGCACCCGGCGGGATTGCGAGCCAGTTGCTCGTCCCTTCGGCAGGCGGCTCTGCGGAAAGCAAAATGTCGAGCGACCCGTCCGCACCATAGATTAAGCCCGGCGTCCGGTCGCCAATGGCATAGCGGCCCAGCGGATTTTCCGTGAGTTGCGCTGTCTGCATATCATAAGAGGTAATCGACCAGAACGCGGCAACTGGCGGCATCTGGTCGGCATCAAAATGTATGCGATAGCGCCGTTCGCCGCTCAACATCTCACCCCGGTCATCGGTGATGGAAGCCGGGTAGATGGATTCTTCAGGCGCGTTGACATAACCACCGCGCACCACTTCGGCGCGCAACAGATAATCCATGCCGGGATCGGCAATGGCGCTGGACAGCAGCCAGCCGTTCGTCGTTTGCGTCGGGCGAAAGCCGCGCTGGCTGATGATCTGCGGGCCGATCTT
>JBGSTI010000520.1:0-1954 GCA_041736605.1 Sphingomonadaceae bacterium | reverse complement strand
GCCATCGACCAGCATCGGCACCACCGGCGGGCGTTCGTTGCGCAAATTGGTGGCAACAACACAGGGGCCGTTTGTTTCGCGCTGGGGCTCTATTCTGGTGCGCCGCGCTTTGCTCAGCCGTCTTGATACGCCGCGCAATGTGAACGGGGCCGATTGGGTGGCGGCGCGCGCCGACATGCTGTTGCGCATGGGCGAGGCCGATGCGGCCCGCGCGCTGATCCAGGAAGTCGATACCCGCAATTTCACGCCGCGTTTATATGATGCGGCGATGCAGACTTATCTGGCCACGGCTGACCCTGTCGGCCTGTGCCCGATTGTCGCCGGTGGTTCCGCCGCCAGCAAAGATCCGCAATGGATCATGGCACGGGCGATTTGTGCGGCGTTTTCGGGCGATCAGAGCACCGCCGTGGCGCAGATTGATCGTGCCGGTAGGCAAAAGCTGGCCGACAAGGTTGACTTGCTGCTGGCGGAAAAGCTGATCGGGGCCGCCGCCAATAGCCGCCGCGCGGTGAAGGTTGAATGGGAAGGCGTGGAAACCATGACGCCTTGGCGCTTTGGCATGGCGCTGGCCACTGGGCTGGAGCCGCCTGAGGCGCTGTTTAACGGATTGCCACGCCGCTTTGCCGGATGGCGCGCGACGGCGCCGATGGTGCCGCCTGCAATCAAGGTGGGTGAAATCGCCAAGGCGGGCGGCATGGGTGTGTTGTCCAGCGCGGCGATGGTCGACATCATGGGCCAGGCCTATGATAACGAGGATACGCCCGCTGACGTGCTGGCACAGGCCAATGAATTGCAGGCCGCCTATGCCGCCGAAACAGTGAGCGCGCGGCTGGGCGCACTTGAAAAAATCTGGGCGCGCGGGGAAACGCCGCTGGAAAAATATGGCCAGATGGCGATGACCGCCTATGCCGCCGCGCGTATTCCGGTGACGGCAGACAATGCCGATTCGGCTGATCAGCTGGTCGCCGCGATGCTAGCTGCCGGGCTGGATCGCAATGCCCTGCGCTGGGGCCGGGTGGTGCCCAGTGGCAGCCAGGCATGGGCGATGCTGGTGCTGGCTGCGCCAGCGCGCGAGACCAAGGTTTCCGAAGGCAGCATCGACAGCTTTGCCGGCAATGACGATAGCGATGATCAACGCAAGACGGCGTTTTTGCTGGCTGGCCTTGCCGGGTTAAACCGGATTACGCCCGAAGTGCAGGCGGCGGTCGCCGATGATCTGGGCGTCAATCTGGGCGGGCAAACGCGCTGGACCAAGGCGATTGTCGCGGCATCTGAACGCAATGATCAAGCGCATGTCGCTTTGCTGGTGGCCGCCGGGATGCAGGGCGATGACTGGACAGACATGACGCCGCGCCATTTGTATCACATCGTATTGGCGCTGCGCCGCTGCGGGATGGAGGCAGAAGCGCGGATGATCGCGGCGGAGGCCGTGGCGCGCGGTTGATTAGGGCATGAGCGACCGTGCGGCCATATCCCGGTTTCTGGCGATGATGGCGGCGGATCGCGGCGCGGCGGCGAACACGCTGGCCGCCTATGCCCGCGATCTGGAACAAGCGTCCGAGATATTGGACGGCGGCTTGGCCAATGCCGCGCCCGTTGATCTGGGCGCGCTGACCGCCGCATGGAGCGATATCAGCGCCAGCAGCCATGCCCGCAAATTATCGGCCATCCGCCAGTTTTACGGCTTTCTGATTGATGAGGGCGATCGCAAGGATGATCCCTCGGCGGCTCTGGTCCGCCCGCGCACCCGCCGTCCGCTGCCGCGCCTTTTGGATAGCGCCGATATTGCCCGGCTGTTTGAGCTGGCGGAGGCGGATGCAGCAGTGGAGCCGGAAAGCCCGCCCGCCTTGCGGATGCTGGCGCTTTTGGAACTGCTCTATGGATCGGGCTTGCGCGCGAGCGAATTGATGGCCTTGCCACGCCGCGCCGTGGCGCAGGCCGATCAGCCGTTCCT
>JBGSTI010000506.1:0-1706 GCA_041736605.1 Sphingomonadaceae bacterium | reverse complement strand
ATCGCAAGTCGATGGGGAGGATTAAGGAGACCCATGGACAAAATGCGCCATTTTCTTGCGTCGCTAACCGGCCTATAGGGAATACCATGACCATCCCCGCCATTCTTGCTCTGATCCTGATCACCGTTTTGGCCATGGAGGGCATCGCGTGGGCGAGCCATAAATATATCATGCACGGCTTTGGCTGGGGCTGGCACCGCGATCATCATGAGCCGCACGACAATCTGCTGGAAAAGAACGATCTGTACGCCATTGTTGGCGCGGCCATGAGCATTTCGATGTTCGTCATTGGCAGCCCGATGATCATGGGCGCAGCAGCATGGGAGCCGGGCACCTGGATTGGGCTTGGCATCATGATCTATGGCGTCATCTATACTTTGGTGCATGATGGGCTGGTGCATCAACGCTATTTCCGCTGGGTGCCGCGCCATGGCTATGCCAAACGACTGGTGCAAGCACATAAGCTGCACCATGCCACCATCGGCAAGGAAGGCGGCGTGTCATTCGGCTTTGTCTTCGCGCGCGATCCCGCCAAGCTTAAGGCCGAACTCAAGGTTCAGCGCGATGCCGGTATCGCCGTAGTGCGCGACGCTTTGGGCTGAACCGCCTCCACCCTATCCCTGTCGCAGCATCAAAACGCTTTGGCGCACCCAAGCATTTCTTGGGCCCAAAGTCATTGTCGATTGCAGATATAGACAATAGCATGATCGCATCCTTTGGGAGATTCGATCCATGCCCGATTTTCTGCTGAACCTTGATTGGTCCGCTCTGATTCCCTTCATCCTGATCGGCTTTGCAGCGCAGATTATCGATGGCGCATTGGGCATGGCCTTTGGCGTGATTTCCAGCACGCTGCTGGTATCCGTGATGGGCGTGCCCCCCGCCCGCGCTTCGGCTGGCGTGCACATGGTGGAAATGTTCACCACCGGCGCATCGGGGATTAGCCATATTGTTCACGGCAATGTCGATTGGAAACTGTTCGCCAAGATCGCCATTCCCGGCATTATCGGCGGCGTTCTGGGCGCGTATGTCCTGACATCCATTGACGCATCAGTGGCGCGGCCGCTGGTCATGCTCTATCTCACCTGTATCGGCTTTTACCTGCTCTACAGGGCGCTAACCTATCCCACCGCGCCCAAGGCCAAGGACGCAAAAGTGACTGTGCCACTGGGCCTGATCGGCGGTTTCATGGATGCATCGGGCGGTGGCGGCTGGGGCCCGGTGGTGACATCGAACCTGCTGATCCAGGGCACCGATCCGCGCAAGACCGTGGGCACGGTAAACACCGCCGAATTTCTGCTGACCGTAGCGGTTTCGGTGACCTTCATCCTGTCCGCCGGTTTTGAAGCGTTTTCAAAAGTGACCGGCGGTCTGCTGATCGGCGGCCTGATCGCGGCGCCATTCGGCGCGCTGATTGCCAAGCGGATTGCGGCGAAAAACCTGATGCTGATGGTTGGTGTGGTGTTGACAGCGACCAGCCTGTGCAGCCTGTATAAGGCTTTGGCTTAGTCAAGCCTACTATCCCCTCCCTTCCAAGGGAGGGGCAGCGAGACTTACGAACTTGTTCGTTAGTCGCAGCGGGGTGGGTAAATTCCGCAGTTAAGCTCATGCGCAAACTGAACCGCCCCGGGATTGTCGGAGGCTCCAACTCTTGAGTAGATGGAGTCCTTATGAGCAAGACAACGAACAAGTTTTCGCCGGAGGTT
>JBGSTI010000490.1:0-2553 GCA_041736605.1 Sphingomonadaceae bacterium | reverse complement strand
TGGTGGCGCGGCGAATGGCATCGGCGCTGATTTCGCCCGCATGGGCAAAGCCGGTGGTCTCGCCCGAAACCCCGCGCAGGCCAAAACCGGTATCGGTGCCATAATCGGCGGTTTTCAGATGCCCGTCGTCAAAGACAAAGCTCTCATGCACGCCATATTGCAGATAGAGTTCGCCATCATCGCAGATTTTCAACGCGCTGCGCGTCAGCGCCAGGGCGGTATCGGGATCAAGCTGGTCAGCGCGATAGAGCAGGTCGCGGGGATTGATTGTGCTGGTCATGCACCATCTATGGCGATGCGCAGGCGCTTTGTCAGCCCAGGCCTGCGAATTTGATCAGGCGGCGGCTGATTCAGGCTCGATATCCGCCGGGCCGCCTTCTAGCACGAAATGCCGCCCGCAATAGCCGCACTCGACATAGCCGCGCTCGTCCATTTGCAGCCAGACGCGCGGGTGGCCCAAAGCCGCGCCGCCGGGAATGGCAGACGCGCCATCACAGGCGATTCGGGTGTCGGTGGTGCGGACGATTTCGGGAGTGTTTGCCATATTTAGTGCCCTAGCAAAGCGTGGGGCCGAGTTCAACGCGGCTTATTCGTAATTCAAAGTCAGCCGGAAGGTGCCATTATAGACGCCGCGCGCCTGATTGGCGTTGACCCGCAAGCGCGCGCCAATCGGAAATTCAAACAGGCCAGTGGGACTGACAATGCGGAACCGACGCGGCGTCGTGGTGATCGGGGCGGTGGGCGTGCTGCCGATAACGAAGGAATCCATCAACATGCGGGTGCCTGGGCCGGTTAGCCAGATATTGCCCGCTTGCACCGAAATCAGCACCGTTTGGTTGAATGCGCCATAGCCAGCAAAGGTCGCCGGGGCATGCTTCGAACCAACCAGCACAATGCCGTTGGTCGACGTGCGCGTGCCATTCGGTGCTAGCGTGACATAGCCTTGCTGGTTCGAGGCAATGATCTGCCCGAAATCCAGATCCTGCGTCACCACGAAGCTGAGTGGTTGCAGAACCGTCGCTTCCGATTGGGCCGTGCTGGTGCTTTGCGCAGCAGCAGGCGCAAAGCCTGTCACTGCGGCGGCAGCAACTGCCAGCAGCGTCAGCAGCCGTTTCGGCAGGATGGAGTTTTTCCGGTTCATGTCAGCCTATCTAGCCAACCGGTCGTAAAGAAGTGCTTCATGGCTTGGTAAATGGTTCGGTAATCTTTGCCTGCGCGTTTTTGCTTAGAAAAGCTGCGCGAAATGCCTTTGCGTCTGCCGCTTTGCGGGATTAGGCAGGGCCTATGACCAACAACGCCGCCATCAGCATCCGCAATATATCGAAACTTTATAAGGGCCAGCGCGGATCGCCCGGAAAACAGGCGCTTAATGATGTCAGCTTTGATGTGCCGCAGGGCAGCATTTTCGGCCTGCTTGGCCCCAATGGCGCGGGCAAATCAACGTTGATCAATATCCTTGCCGGGATGGTCACCAAAACATCGGGCCAAGCCAGCATCTGGGGCTTTGATATTGACGAGCATCCGCGCAATGCGCGCGCATCGATTGGCATCGTGCCGCAGGAAATCGTCTTCGATCCGTTTTTCTCCCCCATCGAAACGCTGGAATTGCAGGCGGGGCTGTTTGGCGTGCCCAAGGATCAGCGCGATTCGATGGCGTTGCTGCGCGCGGTGCATCTGGAAGACAAGGCCCATGCCTATGCCCGCACCCTGTCGGGCGGGATGAAGCGTCGTCTGCTGGTGGCCAAGGCGATGGTGCACAGCCCGCCGGTGATCGTTCTGGATGAACCCACCGCAGGCGTTGATATCGAACTGCGCAAGCAATTATGGGATTATGTGTCGTCATTGAACCGGCGCGGCATCACCGTGGTGCTGACCACACACTATCTGGAAGAGGCCGAGGAACTGTGCGACCGGATTGCCATCATCAATCATGGCCGCCTGATCGCCAATGAACCGACGCGCGATCTGGTCAACAAGGCGCGCGAGAAAATCGTGGTGCTGACGCTCGACAGTGATCTGGCAGCCGCACCACAGCATCCCGATTTCGTTGCGTCGCAAAAGACCGGCGATCGGGTGGTGGAAATCACCTATGACAAGGACCGGATGAATGCGGGCGAAGTGCTGGCCGCGATCCAGCAACAGGGCCATGCCATTGTCGATGTATCGACGCGCGAAGCTGATCTGGAGGATATCTTCCTGAAATTGACCGGCGAGGCGGCTTGAGCATCATGACACAAACAGATGTTCTGATCATTGGGTCGGGCGCGGCGGGGCTGACGGCGGCTTTGGTGCTGGCCGAACAGGTTCAGGTGACGGTGATGGCCAAGGGCTCGCTTACCGGCGGGTCCACCGCGTGGGCGCAGGGCGGCATTGCCGCTGTGCTGGATGATGGCGATACGTTTGAGGATCATATTCGCGATACGATGATTGCGGGCGGCGGTCTGAACCGGCGTGAAACCGTTGAGTTCGTTGTAGAAAATGCGCCCGAAGCTATCGCCCGGCTGGTCGATCTGGGCGTGCCGTTCAATATCGATGATGGCGCGCTGCACCTGA
>JBGSTI010000488.1:0-2350 GCA_041736605.1 Sphingomonadaceae bacterium | reverse complement strand
GGGTGGCGCGGCGGCGCGGCGGGGCGCAAAGCGCGGATGGCTTTGCGACCTATCTCAGCGCCGGGGGCCGGGCCTTTGTGATCGACAATGCCGATCCGCTGGCGCGCAGCGAATGGCTGGTCATTGCCGATGCCATGGGATCGGCGGCGGGCGCACGGATTTCCGCCGCTTGTGTGACCGATTTGGGCGAGATTGAGGCGCATCTGGCGCACCGCATTGCCCAGCGTAGCGATGTGCGCTTTGATCTGGCGACCCGGCGGGTGCAGGCGCGCAAGGGGCGGTTTCTGGGGGCGATTGCGCTGGCCAGTGCGCCCGATCCTTCGCCTCCCGCTGATGCCGTAGAAGCGGCACTGATCGCGGCGGTGCAGGCGCATGGGCTGGACATTCTGCCGTTAAATGACCGGGGCAGGGCGCTGATGGATCGGGCCACCTTTGCCGGGCTGGAGGTGTTGGAACCAGCGCGATTGCGCGATGAGGCAGCGGATTGGCTGGCTCCGATCCTTACCGGCAAACGTGGTTTTGACGACCTGTCAGCAGGCGCGCTGACGCAGGCGCTGGAAAACCGGTTGGATTGGGATCAGCGCCAGTATCTGGATGCGCTGGCCCCGATGCATTTTACCAGCCCGGCGGGCACCAGCCATGCGATTGACTATGCCGCCCCGGCAGGGCCAACGGTGTCGTTGCGCGTGCAGGCGCTGTTTGGCCTGGCCGAGCATCCTTGCGTGGGCAAAGAACGCATACCGCTCGTGCTGGAATTGCTATCGCCCGCCAATCGCCCGATTCAGACGACGCGCGATCTGCCAGCCTTCTGGGCCGGAAGCTGGCGTGATGTGGCCAAGGATATGCGCGGGCGTTATCCCCGTCATGTATGGCCCGATGATCCGGCGGCGGCATTGGCCAGCCTCAAGACCAAAAACGCGCTGAAGCGCAGCGGCGCGTAACCGCTGCGCTTCAGTCCGTGGGGTATTTACCTAACCGTTGAAAAATCAGAACATCTTACCGATGCTGTTCTGGTCGAACTTCAGCTTGAAGGTCACATAAACGCCATCGCGGGTGTAACGCGCTTCTTCAAAATCGCGGTCATCAAAGCCGACGACATTATAGCCGAGCATCAGGTTGGTATTGTCCATTGGCACGAACGTTACCGTGGGACCACCCGAATAGGCGATGCTGCGCGCACCGGTGCCGACACGAACTGTGCCTGCGCCGCCGATATCCAGCACGTCCTGAATGTCGAATTTGAAGTCCAGACCAAAGACATTGCTCCAGCCCTTCACATCGTCCACGCCGAACTTGTCGAACACATAACGGGTGCCCCAGAACACGCTATATTCGCCGCGCTCAAGGAACAGGCCGTCATCTTCGTCGATCGGCGTATAGTTGATCGACAGGCTGTTGACGATCCGGCGCGAGGTGACATCGCCTGACACGGTGAGGGCCGCGCCGCCAATCGGGCCAGCTTGCCCTGCCACCGCATCGCGCACCTTGTCTTCGCGCAGTTCCAGCTTGTCGAGGAACGACCAGCGGCTGTCATCGCGGCGATTGGCATAGGAAAGCTCAACACTCGTGGCATCGGTGGTCGGGCCATTGTCCAGCGTGGCGTGGAAATAGCTGACCAGACCGCCCAGGGTGGTACCGCCGCCAATTTGCTTGAGCACAGCCGAGGTAAAGCCATAGCGATCACCGGTATCCGCCGCACGATATTCAGCGCGGGTGGCCCAGCTCCATTCCTTTGAACGATAGGTTGCCCCAACGCTCAGCGCGATAAAGTCTTCGGTCAAGGCGCCAGTGCTGCTCAGGAAACCGCCCGCTGCAACCGGATGCGCCGGGTTCAGCACATCGGCAGGATCAATCGCGCCCGAGAAGGTTTCATTGCCGTCCACCGACAGGTCAACCGACCAGGCATCTGACAGGCGCAGCGACTGGGCGAGGCCATAGGCCGCATAGGACCGCGGACCAAATTCGGTAATGTCCTGACGGTTGGCGGTTGCCAGCACGCGGCCACCAGCCCAGGGGGTCAGTTCAAAGCCGCCGCGCAGCGTCTGGCTCTGATGCGTTTCGCCGTCAGTGATTTCATAGCCGCCGATGATCTTGACCGCGTCATTGATCGCATAGCGTGCGCCAAAGCGGTGACGGTTGGGGAAATCAACGCTGCTTTCGCTGCCACCCAGGCCAAATTCGGTCTGAGCATCCAGTTCCAGCTTGTTGTTCAGCAAGCGGATGCTGCCGCCCATGGTCACCAGCGTCGAGCGATTGGTTTCGCCCGTCGACAAACGGTCATCGGCATGCTTCACCCCGGCGCGCATCGTGATGGCGTCCTTGCGATATTCCAGTTCACCGGCTCCGGCGA
>JBGSTI010000431.1:0-4659 GCA_041736605.1 Sphingomonadaceae bacterium | reverse complement strand
AGCGCGCAAGGATGGCTGTGGTGGCCCCAATCTGGAATATCTGACCGGGCTGTTATCGGCGCTTGATCCATCTGCCCCGATCACGGCGGTCGCGGGCGATAGCGATGGCATCGATGGCAGCCAGGATAATGCCGGCGGTTTCATCACCGCGTCATGGGCGGCCCATGCCGATTGCGCGGCGGCTTTGGCCAGCAACCGCACCTATGCCCTGTTCCAATCGCTGGGCGGGCTGATCATCACTGGTCCGACGCGTACCAATGTCAACGATATCCGCATGATCGCGGTGGAGGGATCTGGCCAATGACTGACCTTGATATGCAGGCCCGCGATATCCTGATCCGCAATGATCGCGGCGGCTATACGGTGCCAACCCATGGTCTATATCCCTATCAGTGGAACTGGGATTCGGCCTTTGTCGCGCTGGGCTTTGCGGAATTTGATCGCAATCGCGGTTGGCAGGAAATTGAAACCTTGGTGTCCGGCCAATGGGATGACGGAATGATCCCGCACATCATCTTTCACAAGGATGACCCCGGCTATTTCCCCGGACCATCGGTTTGGGCCACGGGCAAGACGCCGCCGACATCGGGCATTACCCAGCCGCCGGTGCTGGCCACAATCGTCCGCAAATTGTGGGAGGATGAGGGCGCAGATCCGGCCCATCCCCGGATGCGGGCGCTTTATTCCGCGTGCCTGAAAAGCCATCGCTGGTTTCACACATTCCGCGATCCCAAGGGCAATGGCCTGGTGATGGTGACACACAATTGGGAAACCGGGCGCGATAATAGCAGCGAATGGGATGATGCGCTGGCGCGGGTCGATACATCGCAAGTGGGCGCGTATCAGCGCCGCGATACCGGCCATGTCGATGCCGCGATGCGCCCGACACAAAATGAATATGATCGCTATGTTGCCATCCTGCAATTCGGGCGCAATTGCGGCTGGGACCATCGCAACATTGCCGATAACGGTCCGTTCCGCATGATCGATGTTGGCATGTCGATGGAGCTTTTGCGCGCCAATCGCGATTTGCTGGTCATGGCCCGCGCGCTGGATGATCAGGCAGCAATTGCTGAGCTGGAGGCGCGGATCATCCTGTCGGAAACAGGCATGGACTGGCTGTGGAATGATGATGTCGGCGCGTATTGCAGCCGCGATGCCACAACCGATGACAGCAGCGGTCTGGTCACCAATGCCAGCTTTCTGGCCTTTTACGCAGGGGTTGGCAGTCCAGACCAGCGCGCCCGCCTGATCGCGGCGCTTGAGCGTATGACGCACAGCGCCCAATATATTGTGCCCAGTCTGGAGGCGGGCAGCCGCGCCTATGATCACAAACGCTATTGGCGCGGGCCGATCTGGCTGGTGGTCAGCTATATGGTTGCGCAAGGGCTGGCCGAGGCGGGGCATGGCGACTGGGCAGAGCGTATCCGCACCGACAGTGCGCACCTGATCGAGAAATCGGGCTTTTACGAAAGCTTTAGCCCCGAGGATGGCAGCGGTTCGGGCGGACCGGACTTTTCGTGGACTGCGGCCATGTGGCTGGCCTGGTGCGGAAAAGGGGCCATGGCATGAACGATACGCAAAGCAAGCCAGCGCCCGATAATTATCCTTGGATATTGATCGGCCTGTTATGGATGGTGTCGTTCCTGAACGCGGCTGATCGTTCGATCCTCAATTCGGTCAAGCCCTTGCTGCGCGACGCCTTTGGCCTGTCTGATATTCAGCTCGGCATTGTGGATACCACGTTTTTCTGGACCTATGCGGTCTGTGCATTCCTGTTTGGCCGGATTGGTGACAGCGTGCGCCGCCGCAACATGATCATTTTCGGGCTGATTTTCTGGAGCATGGCAACCGGGATCATGCCCTTTGCCACGGGCTTTGCCATGCTGTTGGGCATGCGTGCGCTGGTCGCGGTGGGCGAATCCACCTATTACCCTACGGCCACTGCGTTGATCAGCGCGTGGCACAAGCCGGGGATGCGCAGCCGGGCCTTGTCGATTCATCAGACGGCGGTGTTTGCAGGCGGCGGCATTGGCGGCTGGGTGGCGGGGCGTTTGGCCGACACCTATGGCTGGTCTGCGCCGTTCATCGTCTTTGCCGCTTTGGGCTTTGTGGTGATGGCGGTGCTGTTCAAATTTCTGCGCGATGATGCGCCGGGCGAAATGCGCAAGGCCGAGGTCAAACAGGCAGAGCCGATTGGGGTGATTTTCAAAAACCCGGCGGCTTTGCTGTTGTGCGGGGTATTTTTTCTGGCCACCGCCGCGTCCTCTGCGGTGCTCAACTGGTGCAACACCTATGCGCATGATGTGCTGGGCCTCAATCTGGCCGATAGCGCGCTGGTGGGACCAGTGATGATTACCATTGCGGGCTTTATCTCGGTGCTGGTTGGCGGGTTCATGGCCGATAGCTTTGCCGCAAAGGCCAAGACCGGGCGCTTTACTGTGCTGGCCATTGGCCTGATGCTGGCGGCATTGTTTCTGCTGCCGTTCCCGTTTGTTACGTCGGTGCCGTTGGTCGGTTTGCTGTTGTTCGCCACAAGCTTTGGCAAGGGGCTGTTTGATGGCTGTATCTATGCCGCGATGCACGATGTGATGCCTGCCGAGGCGCGGGCAACAGCGGCGGGATTGATGACCATGTTGGGCTTTATCGGCGCCGGGATTACCACGGTCGTGCTGCCCGCTATTGCCGTGCATACCGGGCTGGCGGCCGGATTTGCGATGATGGCGGCGCTTTATCTGGCGGCGGTGGTGGCGTTATTGGCGGCACGCCCGATGATCGCCCGGGTTATCACGGCGCAGGAAAGCGAAGCTGCGCATGGTTGAAAAACGCCTTGTCGGCGGGATTGAGCTGGGCGGCACAAAGACAGTGGTGGCCATCGGATGGGCAGATGGCACAATTGCCGAACGCATCAGCCTGCCGACGGTTGAACCGCAATTGCTGGTTCCCCAGATCGCCGATTTCTTGCAGGCGAAACAGGACGGGCTGGGACCGATCACGGCGCTGGGCGTCGGGGCATTTGGCCCCATCGTCGTTGATCCTGATGCCGTCCAATATGGCAGCCTGTTGCAAACCAACAAGCCGGGATGGAGTGACTTTGATCTCGCGTCGGCGCTGCGTTCGGCCACGGGCCTTGCCCCGCATATCGTCACCGATGTGGCTGCTGCTGGTATGGCAGAGGCGGCTTTGGGCGCGCTGCGCGACGTTGCAATTGGCATTTATGTCACGGTAGGCACGGGCATTGGCGGTGCGATCTTGTGCCATGGCCAGCCACTGCCTGCGCTGCTCCATCCCGAAATCGGCCATGTCGCGCTGCACAGGCATGTGGGCGATCAGGCGCTCTCCACATGCCGCTTTCATCCCGATTGTGCCGAGGGGCTTGCCGCCGGGCCAGCGATCATGGCGCGATTTGGCCGCTCGCTCAGCGATTTTGCCATTGGCAGCGCAGAACATGGGCTTATCGCCGATTATCTGGGCCAGCTATGCGCCAATCTGGTGTTGACCCTGTCGCCACAGCGCATCGTTCTGGGCGGCGGTGTATGCAAACCCCCCGGCCTGATCGCGGCGGCGCATACGGCCATGCTGCGCCATCTGGGCGGCTATGCCCCCGACGCCGTCACAGTTGACGGCTATCTGTGCACGCCGCATCTGGGCCAGGATGCAGGCATCATCGGCGCGCTTTGCTGTGCAGCCTAGATCGCATTTTGAAATCACCTGGACATGCCCCTATAGCGATCCTGATATATCCAATGGATGATTGAAGGGCGTCGATTTCGTTTTGCCGATAGTGTGTATTGATGGCCGCTATGTAAATGGCAGGCCCAGTGGCATTGGCGAAATGGTGCGCGCCTTGGTGTCGCATGTGCCACGCATGGCCCCGGATCTGCATTTCCGGCTGTTGGTCAGCCCCGATGCGCCGCTGCCCTTAAGCACTGCGCCGAATGTCAGCCATGTTGTGGTGCGCGCTGCCGCCAATGGGCTGGGGACTTTGTGGTGGTTGCCGCGATTGGTGGATTTGCGCGATGTGGATGTTTTCCACGCGCCGTTCAATATCCTGCCCGCCGGGCTGACAATGCCGAGTGTGACGACAGTGCATGATATCATGTGGCTGGCCCAGCCGAATTTGTGCGAAACAGGCTGGAAACGCCCGATCCGTCAGGCGTTTTTTGGCCATGGGATGCGCCGCGCGTTGGCACAATCCAGCCTGATCGCGACAGTCAGTGATGCGACGCGCACGGCCATTGCGGCCTATGCCCCCGATGCTGCCGCGCGAACCTTTGTTACCCGGTCGGGCGTTGATCCGTGCTTTGCGCCGCAACAGCCCGATGCGCACGCCTTGGCCGCCATGGGGCTGAAGCCCAGGCGGCGGTTTGTTCTGACGGTGGGGCAATATGCGCCCTATAAAAATCATGATGGCGCGATCCGTGGCTTTGCACTGGCCTGTGGTGCGCGTGATGATGTTGATCTGGTGCTGGTTCAGCGTCAGGGCCGCGATGCTGATGCGCTGCTGGCGCTGGCACAGCAATTGGGCGTGGGTGGCCGGGTGCGGGTGTTGCGGCAAGTATCGCTGGATGATCTGATTCAGCTGTACAGCGCGGCGTTTCTGTTGCTGCACCCCTCATTTTGCGAAGGCTTTGGCCATCCGCTGGCCGAGGCGATGGC
>JBGSTI010000405.1:0-5033 GCA_041736605.1 Sphingomonadaceae bacterium | reverse complement strand
TGCGGAGGCAAGGCGGCCAGCCCGCCATCAGCCTTGGCCTTGCCGCGCGGCGTGCGCACGGCGTCATAGATGAAAGCCTCTGCCATGGATCAAACACCCACGACAAAGCTGACGGAGGTGGTCGCGCTGCCGCCGACATTGAATGTCGCGAAGTTCTTCGCGCCCTCAACCTGATAGTCTCCGGCGCGGCCCGTTACCTGCCGCCAGGAATCGAGCATCATCCGCACGCCGGTTGCCCCCACCGGATGGCCAAGGCCGATCAGCCCGCCCGAGGGATTGACCGGCAATTTGCCACCCAGCGCAATTGTGCCATCCTCCACTGCGCGCCAGCTTTCGCCCGGCGGGGTGATGCCGAAATGGTCGATGGCCATATATTCGGTGATGGAGAAGCAGTCATGCACCTCCACCCCATCGCAGTGATAGATATCGGCCATGCCCGCACGGCCCAGCGCGTCCATCATCGCCTTGCGCACCGTGGGAAATATATAAGGCTGGCCTCGGCTGTCCTTGATCTTGGTGGAATAAAGCAAGGGCGCAGTGGCATGGCCCCAGCCTTTCAGGCGCGGAATGCTCTCCAACGGGATTCCATGCTGCGCAGCATAGGCAGCAGCAATTTCGCGCGACGCCAGGAATATTGCCGCCGCGCCATCGGTCACCTGCCCGCAATCCGCCTTGCGCAAACTGCCTTCGATACGGGGATTGACCTCGTCATTATCGGCAAAATGATCGGGGGTGATCGCCCATTGCCGTGTCTGCGCATTGGGATTGCGCTTGGCATTGGCAAAGGCGATTTCGGAAATGCCGCGCAAATGCGCGCGGTCCAGCCCATAGCGTTCTTCATATTCCGCCGCGACATTCGAAAACATGTAGGGCCACAGATATTTCGCGTCCTGCGCCTCTCGTCCGGCCCAGGCGGCTGAACCCAGATATTCTGCCGCGCGCTGACCCGGCACGTTGCGCATCAATTCAATGCCCAGCACCATCGCCAGGCCATAGCGCCCGGCCTCGATTTCGGCGCTCGCGGCCAGAATGGCGATGCTGCCTGATGCACAGGCCGCCTCGTGCCGCGATGTCGGGATGCCTGCCAGATCGGGATGGACATGGCCGAAAAAGCCGCCGAGTTGCCCCTGGCCTGCAAATAGTTCACCCACGAAATTGCCAACATGTGCGGTTTCGACCTGTTTCGGCTCAATTCCTGTCGCGGCAAAGGCAGCCTCTGCCACGTCGCGGAACAGCGCGAACATATCGCCGCCTTCGCGGTCGATATTGCGGGCAAAGTCGCTCTGCGCGCCGCCCAGAATAAATATTTCTGCGGCCATGTCAGTCTCCCCGTTCGATCTTGGCCAGCGCCATATCGCGCACTTCGCTGCGCATTACTTTATTGGTGACGTTGCGCGGCAGGCTGTCAAAATGCAGCAGCCGTTCAGGCAGTTTGAACAAGGCCAGATCCTGCTCGCGTAGCCAGCCTGTCACATCGTCCAGAGCCACTGTCTGGCTTTCGCGCGGCACAACGGCCACGCCGATGCGCTCGCCCATCACTGGATCGGGCAGGGCAAAAACGCAGGCCTCGGCCAGCATCGGATGCCCGCCCAAAAGCTGGTCAATCTCTTCGGGTGAAATATTCACGCCGCCGCGAATGATCAGATCCTTGCACCGGCCGACAAAGCGCAGAAACCGCCCCGCCTGTTCGATACGAAACAGATCGCCGGTCTTGAAAAAGCCGTCCGGCGTAAAGGCTGCTTCGGTCTGTTCAGGCGCTTTCCAATAGCCTTCGAACACCGCCGGACCGCGTATCTGCAATTCGCCGGTCTGGCCTTCCTGCGTCAGCGGATCACCGCCTTCGGGCGGAACCAATCGCGATTCCATCATCCGCTGGGGCATGTCGGAAAACCATGGCGCAATGATCAGCTCATTCGGAAAGAAGCTGGCGCGCTCGACCGGATCGGGCACATCGTCGGGGCCAGTGATCAGCGACATGCCCTCATTAGAGCCAAAGATGTTGATGACTGGCAGGCCCAGCCGCTCCTGAAAACCCTGCACCATCGCCGGAGCGAGCGGCGCGGAACCAGAGCCAATGGTGCGCAGGCTCGACAGATCGACCTTGGCCAGCAAAGCCTCATTTTGCAGCAGCATGTTGAGGATCGCGGGCGGCGCTATGGTAAAGCTGGGCCGTTCGGTGGCGATCTGGCCCAGATAGATTTGCGGGTCGAACGGATGGTGCAGCACCATAGTGCCTGCAATGCGCAGCCAGCTCATCGTCACGCCGCCGATCGACGCCATGTTGATCAACGGAAACGGATTGAGCATCACATCGCCATCCTGAAGGCGCGACGTCACATAGGTGCCGGGGCCAATGCCAATCCAATGATTATGGCTGTGCGGCACGCCCTTGGGAATGCCGGTAGTGCCCGATGTCCAGCAGATGGTGAACACATCATCGGCATTGACCGGATGGGCCGCGCGATAGGCCGCCAGCGCGTCTGCATCGCCCACCGCTGTGGACAGGTCCAGCGCGTCGGCGGGCGCATCCGGCCCCACAGTCATCAGCGTGACTGTATCGCCCAGCAACGGCCGCACGACGCCGACATGATCGGCATGGTGGACCTGCGTGGCACAGATAAACGCCTTGGGCTCAACGATAGCAAACATCGCCGCCAGTTCATGGCTGCGATATTGCACCGCCACCGGGCTGACAATGGCACCGATGGTAGCGGCGGCGAAATATAGCGCCACAAATTCGCTGATATTGGGCAATTGGATGACGATCACATCATCCTTGCCAATGCCAGCGGCCAGCAGCTCGCCTGCCAGCCGCTCAACCTCAGCCTGCAACGCCCCATAAGTCAACCGCTGCGGTTCACCAAAGGCGAACGCACTGCGATTGGGCGCGTCGATCAGCGCCATCCGGTCTTCATGCGCCTGCGCATTGGCGAAGAACATGTCAGCCAGGGTCTTGTCACCCCACCAGCCGCTGTTCCGATACGCCCTGCGCTTCTCCTCTCCCGCGACGATCATTTCAGGCCGCAAGCACGCTGTTCGGGCCCATCGCAATGTCATCGCCATTGGCCCAGACCGAGTGCGTGCCCGAGCAGAAACGTTCGGGCAGAATGATCCGGCATACTGGCCCGGCGGCGATATTCTTGGCATCAATCAACACGCATTCGGATTGATCGGTGTTCAGATCGGCAATGAAAGACACCAGATAGCCATCATCCTCATCCTTGGCATTGATGCGCGGGGCGAACGGCGTTTCGCTGCCATAACGGCCGGGGCCAAAGCTGATTTCCTCGGACGTGCCGGTTTCAAAATCATGCTTCACAAGCCCTGTGAACAGGAACCAATAGGGCTCTGGCACAGCCGAATAGGCATAGCGATATTTGCGCCCGGCATATTTCTGGTTGAACATGCCAAATTCCAAAATCCGGTCATCCAGCCGCTCTTCACTGGTGGCGCCAGTTTTCATATTAAATCGCCAGCGGTGCAGCTTGGGCTTCATCAGGCCCTGGCTCAAATAGGCCATCATCCGTTCCAGTCCATCGGGGGCATCGGGGTAAGACTTTGGCTGCGGCTCTTCCTGATAATAGCCATCAAGGATGATCTCGTCGCCCTCTTCCCAGGCGTTTAGCCAGTGCAGCGTATAGGTCGGCTCCGCCTCGAACCACTTGATATCTTCGGCCTTGCCAAAGCGCGGGATGATGCCGAACCGGGTCTTTTCATCGGGGTGGAATTGCACAACATGCAGATTGCGCTCCAGCAGATCCTCGTTCCAATAGAGCGGCATGTCATTGAGGATCGAATAGTTTTTGGTGAATGCCATATCATGCGGCAAACGCGGCCCGGCGAGCGGGATCGGCGTATAATGCTTCAGCTTATTGTCCGGTCCGACCACGCCATAATGCATGTACGGCGCGTGCTTGGAATAATTGAAGAACAGCAGTTCGCCCGTCGCCTCATCCACCTTGGTATGCGCCGAAACGCCGTCCAGCGGCACCCAGCCTTCGGTGCCGAACTGCTCCAGCGTAAACGGATCGAGCCGATAGCCCTCGCCGCATTGATAGAATGTCGACAACACCTTGCCAGCATGCACCACCACATCGGTCGACGAGGAATCCTTGAGCCATTCCTGCGCGCCCCAGCCCGGTCGGGTCGATTTGTGCGGCGGCTCCATCAGGCCCGCCCATAGGGCCTTGCCCGCTTCCTGCTCAGCCTCAAAGCCCTTGGTCCGTACGAACCGGCTGCGATAGCTGGCGCGGCCGCCCTTGAAGCTGATCGAATGGATAAAGCCATCGCCATCAAACGGGTGATAGCGGCCAATCGGCTCGTGCACTGGCACTTCGCCGGTGCGGATATAGACGCCGTCAATATCGTCGGGAATCGTGCCGATCACTTGCGCGTCGCCATTGGCAAAAATGGCGTTCCATTCGTTGAACGTGGGTTTCCACGCCCCTTGCATATAGGGGTGGTCAATGCTTTTCAGCGTTGATCGGACTTTGCCGACGAGTTCTATGGTCATGGCATCACTCCTTGCGTTTCAAGTTCAATTGTCAAAATATGGCCTGGCGCAAGCGGCCTGATATTGCTGTTTAAGCCGCGCGGCGATGGCAGCCATCGGCTCAATCGCGCGGACAGCGCCGACGCCTTGGCCTGCGGACCAAACATTTTTCCAAGCCTTGGCATCATCCTGCGCATTTTCGAAATTCGGTTTCTTGTCTTCGGGCATGTTGGCTGGATCATAACCTGCCGCAATCAGGCTGGAACGCAACCAGTTTGCGGTGACGCCAGTAATCCCCTTGGATGGCACGATGTCTTCAGCGGCCGCGTCCACCACCATATCCTTATAGCCCTGCTCGGCCATGCTTTCGGTGCACGCGATCAAAGATGTGCCCAGATAGGCCAGATCAGCGCCCAGTATTTCGGCAGCGCGAATGGCATGGCCGGTGGAAATGGCGCCACCCAGCACGATTGGCCCATCCCAGAACTGGCGCACTTCCTCAACAAACGCGAACCCGGCGGTCTGGCCGGTATGGCCCCCT
>JBGSTI010000358.1:0-2820 GCA_041736605.1 Sphingomonadaceae bacterium | reverse complement strand
ATGGCGCAGGCGGCGCTCGCGGCGGCACAGGAGGCTGCCCCCGGTGTGGCGCGGATCATCGGCGCAGACGATATTGACGCAGCGGCGATGCTTAGCGCAAGCGGCTATCTGTTTTGCTGCCCGGAAAATCTGGCAGCGATGACCGGAGAGATGAAAGCGGCGTTTGACCGGCTTTATTACCCGCTTTTGGGCGCCATCGAAGGGCGGCCCTATGGCGTCATGATTGCGGCGGGATCGGATGGCGAAAATGCCGCGCGCCAGATTACCCGGATCGCGACCGGCTGGCGGCTGCGCGCTGTGGCCGAACCGGTGATCGTCAATATGAACGCGCAGACGGCAGAAGCGATCCTAGCGCAAAAACAACCCAGCAGCGCGCAACTGGCCCCGGCGGCGGAATTGGGCGCTACGCTGGCGGCAGGTTTGGCGATGGGGGTGTTTTGAGGACAGATTTTAGCCTACCCTGACGCCTTTACATAATCGGCCCAAAAGACGGCACAGCCTTTTTGCCTGCCTTTTCCGCATCATGCGCCTCAATTTCGGCCAGCACGGCAGAGCTGCGGCCATCGGCCAGCGCATAATCGCGAGCCGACATGCCGGCGCGGCTATCGGTGCGGTCTGGGTTTGCCCCAGCTTTCAGAAAGCGGCGCACCAGCACAACATCGCGCAATTGCACGGCCAGAATCAGCGGCGTTTCGCCCGCGCTATTGGGATCATCGACGCGCGCGCCCTTGCTGATCAACGCATCCACGCCATCGGCAAAGCGCAGCTGCGTGGCCAGAATCAACGGCGTCACGCCCTTATTATCGCGGATATTGGGGTTTGCACCCTTTTGGATCAGGAAATTGATCCACACAGAATCGCGCCGCGCCACCACGATGTGCAGCGCCGATTCGCCCGTCGAAATATCGCGGGTGTTGACCAAAGTGCTGCCGGGTTCGTTCAACAGGTCCGTCACGTCCTGGCCTTCGCGGTCGCGCACCGCTTTCAGGAATTTATAGCTATCGGAAAATTGCGCCGCCGCCGGGGACTGCGCATCAACCAGCCAGAAACCGGGAACTGACAGCATGGCTGCGGCCATGGCCAGTTGCAGCAAGCGGGTGGATTTGGTCGATATCATCAATGCAGTCCCTGTTGCGCGCCGGATATTTGGCCCGGATAACTGGCAAGCCTTCGCCCTGCCATGCCCCGTGCGCTATGTCCTTGCCAATTGCGCCTTAGCAAAGCATGAACCGGGCAAGTTTCGTCAAGAGGAATCTGATCCCATGCGCGGTGTTGCCCTATCGTTATTTGCCACTTTGACATTGGCGCTGACTGCGTGCTCACCCGCAGGCGACGGCAAAGGTGCGGGCGCGGCAGAGACTGCCCCCCTGGCCAATGCCGCAATTGGCGGCGATTTTGTGCTGACCGATCAGGATGGCAAGCCGTTCGATTCCAAATCGCTCAAGGGCCAATATCGGCTTTATTATTTCGGCTATACCTTTTGCCCTGATGTCTGCCCTGTGGACCTGACCAAGCTGATGCAGGGCCTGAAACTGGTGGAAAAAGAAGCACCAGAGCTGGGTGCCAAAATCACGCCGCTGTTCATCACCATCGATCCGGCGCGCGATACGCCGCCAGTGATGAAACAATATGCCGCCGCCATGCATCCCCGGCTGATCGGACTTACCGGGACGCCCGAACAGATTGCCAAGATCGCCAAGGCCTATGCCATTTATTATGCGCGCAATGACCAGGAAGGCGCGGCGGATTATCTGATGGATCATTCGCGTCAGGCCTATCTTTTCGGTCCGGATGGTAACCCGCTGGCGCTGTTGCCGGTTGAGGTGCGCGATGATGGCAAGCCGTCGAGCCCGGCGGATATCGCCGCTGAAATCCGCCGCTGGGCCAAATGACCGACACGCCTTTCTGGGAACGTCCGATCGCCACGCTGGACCGCGGTGAATGGGAGGCGTTGTGCGACGGCTGTGGCCAATGCTGCCTGCACAAGGTGGAGGATGAGGATACGGGGCGGATTTACCGCACTAATGTCGGCTGCCGCTTGCTCGACCTGTCCACCGGCCAATGCGCTGATTATCGGCACCGCCGCGCCTATGTGCCCGATTGCATACGCCTGACCCCGGCTTTGGTGCCGAAACTCGGCTGGCTGCCATCCACCTGCGCCTATCGCCTGCGCGATGAAGGCAAGCCCTTGCCCGACTGGCATTATCTGAAATCGGGAGACCGCGACGCGGTGAAACGCAGCAGCGCCAGCATCGTGGGCCGCGCGATCAGCGAAGTTCTGGCCGGGCCGCTAGAAAACCATATCATCGAAGAGGATATTGGCGGTGGCGACGCTGATTGACCGGATGCTGGGCGTGTCGCCGCGCGCCCACAAAACACCGCCGGTTGAGCAGTTCGCGCTGGAACTGGATGGCCGGTCTATCCCGGTGCGCATCGTTCGCCATCCACGCAGCCGACGCCTGACTATGCGGTTGGCGCATAATAGCGGCGGTCTGGTGGTCAACATGCCGCGCAGTGCCCGATTGGCCGAGGCGCAGCGTTTTGTGATCGAGCATCAGGGCTGGATTCGCGACCGGATCGATGCGGCAGGCCCGGCTTTGGTTCTGGAGCCGGGGGCCAGCTTGCGTTGGCGCGGCGAAACTGTGCGGCTGGATTGGCGCGCCGATGGGCCGCGCGCACCTGCACTGGATGATGGCGCGCTGGTTCTGGGTGGGCCGGTGGACCATCTGCGCGCCCGCGTGCTGCGCTGGATGAAGGCTGAGGCGCTGGCGCTGGTCAAGACTGATCTGGGCCTGGTGGCGGCACGGGCCGGGCTTTCCG
>JBGSTI010000317.1:0-10332 GCA_041736605.1 Sphingomonadaceae bacterium | reverse complement strand
TGCCCCGCAAATGCCCCAAGCCCCCAAAGGTCCGGTCGTCCGCGTGACGCGCGGCAAGACGGTCACCGAAGTGACGATTGGAGACAATTGAGATGAACAGGAACCCTAAAATGCGCAAGCTGGCCATAACGGTCATGTTCGCCACGGCGGCACTGCCCGCAATGCTGATCGCATTGCCCGCTACCCCTGTTTCGGCCCAATCGATCACCCGCCCGAATAGCGAGCTGGTGCTGTCCATTGGTCGCGGCCAGTTGGTCAACATGCCTTCGAATGTCGCAGACATTTTCCTGGCCAACGATGCGGTTGCCGATGTGCAGGTGAAATCACCCCGCCAGGTCTATGTATTTGGCAAATCGGGCGGTGAAACCACGCTTTATGCCAGCAATGCAGCAGGCGACATCATCTATTCGGCCACCATTCGCGTGGGTTCAAACATCGATTCGGTGGATCAGATGCTGGCGCTGGCCATGCCCGATGCCAAAATCACGGTCTCGACCATGAACGGTGTCTTGTTGCTGACCGGCACTGTCGCCAGCCCGGATGACGTGTCCGAAGCGCAGCGCCTTGTCACCGCCGTAGTGGGTGACAAGACACAGGTGATCAGCCGTTTGCGCACCGCAACGCCGCTTCAGGTCAATCTGCAAGTGCGCTTTGCCGAAGTCAGCCGCAGCCTGGTCCGCGAAATCGGCACCAATCTGCTCAGCCGCGACAATAGCGGTGGCTTTACCTTTGGCGTATCGCGTGGTCGCAATTTCGGTTCTATCGGCCCGATTGACACATCGAACCTGCCATCAATTGACGCATCGACACAGTTTGGCCTGCCCGCAGGCACGCTGTCGCTGCCGTTTGATCCGGCCACGGGCCAGTTCATCGTTGGCGGAACGCAGTATAACTTCAATTCCAACGCCAATGGCAATACCGCGCTCAACCTTGCGGGCAAGCTGTTCGGCATGGATGTCGCCAGCGCCTTTGACTTGGCCGAACGTGTCGGCCTGGTCACCACGCTGTCACAGCCCAATCTGACCGCGCTTTCAGGCGAAACCGCAGAATTTCTTGCAGGCGGCGAATATCCGATCCCGGTGTCGCAGGGCCTTGGCCAGACGTCGATCGAATATAAGAATTACGGCGTCAGCCTGGCCTATACGCCCATCGTGCTGGCCAATGGCCGCATTTCGCTGCGCGTCCGCCCCGAAGTATCGGAGCTGTCGACGCAGGGCGCGGTGACACTGAACGGCTTTCAGGTTCCGGCCCTCACCATCCGCCGTGCCGAAACCACGGTGGAATTGGGCTCTGGCCAAAGCTTCATGATTGCCGGGCTGCTCAGCAACAATTCGCAGAACCTGATCGACAAAGCCCCCGGTGTGGGTGACTTGCCGGTGCTGGGCAATCTGTTCCGGTCCAGCAATTTCCGGCGCGGTGAAACCGAGCTGGTGATTGTGGTGACGCCGTATCTGGTTAAGCCGGTTGATGCCAATGACATCGTTCTGCCCACCGATGGCTATGAAACACCCAATCAGGCCGAGCAATTGCTGCTCAACCGCGAAAGCTCTGGCAAGACCGGCGGCGACCGTCCCAAACCGCGCGCGGTAGAGGGTGCGCCTGTCACTGATCCAAACTTTGGTGCGCTGGAAGGCGGCGTGATTGCGCCCCCGGCCCAGCCCCGCCCCGAACGCGGACGCAAGTCTGCCCAGCAATCCGCCAATCCCGGCTTCAGCTTTGAATAAGAAAGGCTTGATCATGCCCCATATCCATTTTCCGCTGAAGTCTGTCCTGATCGCAACCGGTCTGGCGCTTGGCCTGTCAGCCTGTGGTGGCAGCAGTGCCGTAACCGGCAGCCGCGGCCTTGAAAGCGTCAATCAGCCGATTGTCGAGCGCAGCAATTACACGTTGGACCTTTCCATGGCGGGCGGCACATTGCCGATCACCGAACAGCGTAAGCTTTCCGGCTGGTTCCAGGCCATGGACCTTGGCTATGGCGATCATATCTCCATCGATGATGCCAGCGGCAGCAGCGCGGCCCGTTCCGTGGTCGAAGCCGCCGCATCGCGTCATGGCCTGTTGGTCAGCCGCAATGCGCCAGTAACGCAAGGCTATGTTACCCCCGGCATGATCCGCGTCGTCGTGACGCGCAGCCGAGCCTCGGTGCCCGATTGCCCCAATTGGAGCCGCAACAGCGACTTCAATTTCCGCAACGCCTCCAGCCCCAATTATGGTTGCGCGGTCAACAGCAACGTCGCTGCCATGGTCGCCAATCCAGAAGATCTGGTGCGTGGTCAGGTCGGTGATCCGTCCAGCGATGCTGAAAGCGCGGGCAAGGCCATCAAAACCTATAGGGATGCCGTCCCTACCGGTTCCACACCCCTTAAAGCAGCTGGTACACAAAGCGGAGGCGGACAGTGAACGCACCTTGGAAACCCGGCGCAGCCGGCGTTCGTGATCCTTTTGCTGCTTTCATCTGTGATGAAGGCACGCTGGATATTTTGCGCTCGGTCGTCACCGAAATGGGATGGCCGCCGGAAAAATGCAGCAAAGGCGGATTGCGTCACGCGATCCAGACCCTGTCGGTCAGCGCCAGCCCCAGCATCCTGCTGGTCGACCTGTCTGAATCCGGCGATCCGATCAATGATATCAACGCACTGGCAGAGGTTTGCGAACCCGGCACAGTGGTGATTGCGCTGGGCCAGGTGAATGATGTTCGCCTGTACCGCGATCTGGTGGCTTCGGGTATTCAGGATTATCTGCTGAAACCGCTCGGCCCCGATCAGATGCGTGATGCGTTGACGCAGGCGCAGCAGATTTTTGCCGCGCCCAAGCATCTTGATCCCTCGGCCGTGCGCCCGCATGTGAATGTGGCGGTTATCGGCGCACGCGGCGGCGTTGGTGCCAGCACCATTGCCTCTTCGCTGGCCTGGCTGTTTTCATCGACCCACAAGCGGCCCACCGCCTTGCTCGATCTTGACGTGCATTTCGGCACCGGCGCGCTGGCCATGGACCTTGAGCCGGGCCGCGGCCTGACCGACGCCATCGACAACCCTAGCCGCATCGACGGATTGTTCATCGAACGTGCGATGATCAAGGCCAATGAACAGCTGTCGATCCTGTCGGCAGAGGCCCCGATTTCATCACCGTTGATGACCGATGGCGGCGCTTTCATGCAGTTGCTCGACGAATTTCGTCAGGCGTTTGAAATGAGCGTTGTCGATCTGCCACGTTCGATGCTGATCAATTTCCCGCAATTGCTCAACGACGCCAATGTCGTGGTGCTGACCACGGAATTGACCCTGCCATCGGCCCGCGATGCCATTCGGCTGCTGTCATGGCTGAAAAGCAATGCCCCGCAGGCGGAAGTGATCGTAGTCGCCAACAAGATTCAGGCCGGCATATCGGAAATCTCGCGCGCTGATTTCGAAGCATCGATTGAACGCAAGGTCGATTTCATGGTGCCGTTCGACCTCAAATCAACGATGACCGCTGCCAAATTGGGCCAGCCGCTGATCGAGGCCGCCAAGGTGTCGAAAGCCACCCAGGCGATCAAGACCATGGGCGATTCCATTCTGGCGCTGGGTGAACGCCCAACCGATGAAAAAGGCGTCCCGGTAAAGCTGGAAAAAGCCGCCACCGTCAAATCGTCGCTAATGGGCAAGCTGGGCGATTTCAAATCGCTGATGCCCAAAAAGGCCAAAAAGTAATCCTTATCGGGCTGGCTCTGCCACAATGGTGGACCAGCCCCTTTGAACGTGTGACCGGCAACGCCCGGATTTTCGAGGAACTGGCGCAATGATGTTCAATATCATGATCGCAGGCGGATTGACGATGATGCTGTTGCTCATCTATTTTGCCTTTGCCGGGCCGTCCGAGAAAAAGGAACTGGAACGCCGCATCAATGCCGTGCGCCTGCGCCACAGCTCCAGCGAAATGGCGCGGGTCGAGGCCCAGTTCAAAAAAGCAATTGCCCAGCGCAAGCCGATGCGGATGAGCGGTCCGGGGCAAAAAACCCGCACTGAAATGCTGCGCCTGCGCCTGCACCGCAGCGGCAAGCAGTGGACGGTGCAACAATATGTGATGGTGTCCGTTGCCATTGCCGTGGTCGTGGGTGGCGGTCTGTGGCTCAAATCCGGCCAGCCTATGCTCGGCCTGTTGATGGGGGCGTTCCTGGCCATCGCCGTGCCGCACATGGTGGTCGGCTTTTTGATCAACAAGCGGCTGAACGGTTTTAACACCAAATTTCCCGATGCCATCGAATTGCTGGTCCGTGGCCTGCGTTCAGGCCTGCCGGTCACTGAAACGCTGGGCATTGTATCAACCGAAATTCCCGGCCCTGTTGGCGAAGAATTCAAAATGGTGACCGAGCGTATTCGTATTGGCCGCACCATGGAAGATTCGCTTCAGGAAACGGCGGATCGCCTCAATATTTCCGAGTTTCAGTTTTTCTGCATTACCTTGGCTATTCAGCGCGAGACGGGCGGTAACCTTGCCGAAACGCTGTCGAACCTGGCCGATGTGTTGCGCAAGCGCGCGCAGATGAAGCTTAAAATTCGCGCCATGTCGTCGGAATCCAAGGCTTCAGCCTATATCGTCGGTTCCCTGCCATTCTGCGTGTTCGGCCTGATCTATACGATCAAGCCCGAATATATGGCCGGCTTCTTCTCTGAAGAACGGTTGATGGTTGCCGGTGGCGGCGGCCTGATCTGGATGGGCATTGGCGTGTTCATCATGGCCAAGATGGTCAGCTTCGAAATCTGATACAGCCAGGAACGGGAACAAAATAATGTATCAGGAACCAACCGGTCCTACCCTTCTGGGCGTTGACGTGATCTGGGTCGCCACGATCCTCGTCACCGTCGCCGTGTTTGCGATGATCATGGCGGTCTATGCCGCGCTGACCGTGCGTGATCCGATGGCCAAGCGCGTTAAATCGCTGAACGAACGGCGCGAACAGCTTAAGGCAGGCATCTCTGCCTCGACCACCAAAAAGCGCGCCAGCCTGGTCAAAAAGAGCGAAACCACAGACCGGATGCGCAATCTGCTGCAATCGCTCAGCGTGTTGCAGGACGAACAGCTAAAGGCAGCCCAACAGAAACTGGCCCAAGCCGGTATCCGTTCCAAGGACGCTGCGATTGCCGTGATTTTCGGCCGCCTGATCCTGCCCATCGTAGTAGGCATTGCCGCTGGCTTGTATATTTATGCGTTCGATATGTTCCCCGAATGGCAGTCGTACAAGAAATTCGGCCTGTTCGCCGTGCTGCTGATCGCGGCCTATAAGGCGCCCGATCTGATCGTGCAGAACAAGATTTCCAAGCGGACCGACGCACTGCGCAAGGGCCTTCCCGACGCGCTTGACCTGTTGGTGATCTGCGCCGAGGCGGGCCTGACGGTCGATGCCGGGTTTAACCGCGTCGCCAAGGAATTGGGCCGCGCCTATCCCGAATTGGGCGATGAATTTGCCCTGACGGCGATTGAGCTGAGCTTTTTGACCGATCGCCGCAATGCGTTCGAAAACCTTGCCTATCGCGTTGATCTGGACTCGGTAAAAGGTGTGGTGACCACCATGATCCAGACCGAGAAATACGGCACGCCGCTGGCTTCGGCGCTGCGCGTTCTATCGGCAGAGTTCCGCAACGAACGCATGATGCGCGCCGAAGAAAAGGCCGCGCGTCTGCCCGCGATCATGACGATACCGCTGATCCTGTTCATTCTGCCGGTGCTGTTCATCATCATTCTGGGCCCGGCAGCCTGCGACATCAGCGACTCGTTTGCTGCCATGGCCGCAAACCGGGGTTAAACGACGCAAGACTGGTCCCCGGCGAAATCCGGGGGCCAGCCAGCGTCTTCAATCAATTTTGTCCGACCACCACACGCTGTTCAATCGTGCCAAAAATTGAATGGCCGCGATCATCGCGCACATCGATGCGCACCACATCATCGCCTTTCAAAAACGGCGTCGTCATATCGCCCGTCTTGATCTTTTCCACCATACGCAGTTCGGCAATGCAGCTATAGCCAAGGCCGCCCTCGGCCACCGGGCGCCCCGGCCCACCATCCGTGTCGCGGTTTGACACGGTGCCCGATCCGATGATCGATCCCGCCACCAGAGACCGGGTTTTGGCCAGATGCGCGATCAGCACGCCGAAATCGAATGTGCAGTCTTCCGACGCCACAGCGCGGCCAAAGGGCTGACCATTCAGGTCTACCTCCAGCGTGCGGTGCAGCTTGCCCTCGCGCCAGTAATCACCCAATTTTTCGGGCGTCACAAACACCGGCGACAATGTGCTGGCGGGTTTTGATTGCACAAAGCCAAAGCCCTTGGCCAGTTCATCGGGGATTAGGTTACGCAGCGACACATCATTGACCAGTCCGACCAGCACAATGTGATCGCGGGCCTCCTCTGCCGAAATGCCCTGCGGCACATCATCGGTAACGACGACGATTTCGGCCTCCATGTCACAGCCCCAGGCCTCATCGGCCAATTGGATATCTTCGCGGGCCCCAAGGAAATGATCAGAACCGCCCTGATACATCAGCGGATCATGCCAGAAACTATCGGGCAAGTCCGCGCCGCGCGCTTTGCGCACCAGTTCGACATGATTCACATAGGCGCTGCCATCGGCCCATTGATAGGCGCGCGGCAGCGGGGCCATGGCCAGCCGTTCATGGAAACGTTCCCGCGGGATCACTGCATGGGCGAGATCAGTGGCCAGTGCATGCAGGCGCGGCTCACACCAGGCCCATTCATCCAGCGCGGCTTGCAATGTCGGCGCGATATGCGTGGCATCAGCGTACCAGGCCAGATCATCCGAGACGACGACCAGACGGCCATCACGACCTCCGGCCAAGGAAGCGAGTTTCACGTGTGTTACCCCTCTCCTGCCTCATGCTTGGTCTGCTTGGCATCGGGATCGATGTGCAGCCAATCGGCATGACGCGGAGCTTTCTTGGTTTGGCTCCATTCGTCAAGCATCAACGGTGCAACCCGGCGCAATTCTGCATATTGATCTGCCGTGCCGATATTGCATGCCAGTTCAAGACGATGGCCATTGGGATCAAAGAAATAGATAGACCGGAAAATCCCGTGAAAGGTCGGCCCCAGCACATCGACGCCCTGTGCCTCAATATGCGCCTTGGCCGCCAGCAGCGCGTCCATATCGGCCACTTCAAAGGCCAGATGCTGAACCCAGGCCGGAGTCGCTTCATCACGGCCCATATCGGGCTGCTGCGGCAGTTCAAAAAACGCCAGCACATTGCCGCCGCCCGCATCCAGGAACACGTGCATATAGGGATCATAATCGCCGGTGGACGGCACATGATCCTCGGCAAAGGCGGTGGTGAATTCCATGCCCAGAACGCGGGCATACCATTCCACCGTCTCCCGCGCATCGCGGCAACGATAGGCGACGTGATGGATGCGGTTGAGCGCAAAGGGCGGCGTCACGATGCAGCGTCCGTTTTCACGACACCGCGCCGGATCTGGTCCAGTTCGATACTTTCAAACAGCGCCTTGAAATTGCCCTCGCCAAAGCCGTCATTGCCCTTGCGCTGGATAATCTCGAAAAAGATCGGGCCAACCATGTTCTGGGTGAAAATCTGAAGCAGCAACCCGCCGCCGGTTTCGGGGGCACCGTCGATCAGGATGCGGCGCGATTGCATGGCGGCAATGTCATGGCCATGACCGGGCAGGCGTTGATCGAGCATTTCATAATAGGTATCGGGGCTGTCCTGAAATGCGATGCCATTGGCGCGCAGCGCGTCGACCGTGGCGAAAATATCATCCGTGGCCAGCGCAATATGCTGAATCCCCTCGCCGCGATAATCGCGGATAAACTCCTCGATCTGGCTGTTTTCATCCTGGCTTTCATTCAGCGGGATGCGAATTTTGTCATCGGGCGCGGTCATTGCGCGGCTGAACAGGCCGGTCGCCTTGCCAACAATGTCGAAATAGCGGATCTCGCGAAAATTGAACAGCCGCTCATAGAAGCCGGCCCAATGGTCCATATTGCCGCGCTTCAGATTATGGGTCAGGTGATCCAGCGTGTGCAGACCGACGCTATTGGCCTGACGGTCAGCGCCGGTCGGTTTGAAATCAACGTCGTAAATGCTGTCCGCGCCATAGCGATCGACCAGATACAGGTTCGCGCCGCCAATGCCCTCAATGGCCGGGATGTTGAGTTCCATCGGGCCGACCGGCCCCTGCACCGCCTTTGCCCCTTGCGCCAATACATGATCAAACGCCGCGCGCGCATCCTTGACGCGAAACGCCATGGCATTGGCCGATGGCCCGTGCGTCTCGCGAAAGGCGGCGACCTGACCCTCTGGCTCCATGTTCAGGATGAAATTGATGTCGCCTTGCGCATAATGGCGCACATTCTTGCTGCGGTGCATGCCGACATGGGCAAAGCCCAGCAACGTGAACAGATTGGCCAGCGCCTCTGGCTCAGGATGGGTGAACTCGACAAATTCAAACCCGTCCAGCCCGGCAGGATTGGGAACTGGCGTTACAGTCTGGTCAGTCGGCGCGTCAGCAAGAACGGTCATGTCGGGTCTCCCATTTTGGCGAACCCGCAGTTTAGTATCAAATGAAACGATATTCAAGTGGTGTGCAAGGTCGACTTCTATTCACCCCTCCCTTCCAAGGGAGGGGCAGCGAGACTTACGGGCTTGCCCGTTAGTCGCAGCGGGGTGGGTTAAATTCCGACGTTGCGTTTGATGCGATCACCCACCCCAACCCCTCCCTTGGAAGGGAGGGGCATAAATGTTACCGATCCAATTCCGCCGTCCGCGCCAGCAACTTGGCCAAGATCGCTTCCAGCGCCGCAATTTCCTCGGCGCTTAAGGCCGCCGTCACTTTGTCTGACAGGCTTTGCGCCATTGGCCAGATTTCGGCGTGCAGCGCCTTGCCTGCTGCCGTCAATTCCAGATGATGCGAACGGCCATCCGATGCGTTGGGGCTGCGCATGATCAAGGCGCGCTCTTCCAGCACCTTGCACGCGCGATTGACCGCCACTTTGTCCATGCGAGTAGAGCGCACCATATCACGCTGCGTGGCGCTGCCCAGATCGCCCAAAATGGTCATCACACGCCATTCGGGGATTTTCAGCCCGAACCGCGCCTGATATTCATTGGCGATCAGGCTGCTATAGGCGTTTGACGTGATCGAAAGCTGATAGGGCAGAAATTGCGACAATCTGGTATTGCTCATCAATGTCCCTTCCCATGACCGCTCTACCTATCGCTAGTCCAGCGATACCGTAGCGGCAACCCATATTGTTCGGGGGCTTCCCCGCTCAATTATCCCATTCGAGGACAAGGCGGAATCGACGGCCACGTCAAACAAGTTTTCCGCGCGTAGGGCCAAGCTGATATTGTCAGTCAGCGTAAAACCGATACTGGCATCGACCGTAAACGCATCACGCAACCGCAAAGTGTTGAGATCATCTTCAAATTGGCTGCTGACATAACGGGCCATGGCGTCGAACTTTACAGGCCCATTTTGCCAGGTTCCGCCCATACTGGCGAAGTGACGCGGCACTTGCGCCGGGCGCAAATTATCCAGCGGCAAGGCCGCGCCAGATGCAATCACTTGCGCGTCGACATAGGCATAGCTGGCCGTCAGGCGGATATCGTCCCAGACCAAGCGGCCATCGATTTCTAGCCCCACGCTATCAATGCCGTCCAGATTCTGGCGCTGGCGATAGATGCCCCCTGCCGCCACAAAACCGACGCCGGGAAACAGCCCCGGCCCTTGACCCACGCTGACATTGGCAATGGCATCGTCCAACCGATTCATGAAGGCCGTCACGCCCACACCGCTACCGCGCGCATTGCCAAAATCCACACCAATTTCTGCCCCGCGCAGCCTTTCGGGCGCGAGCAGTTCGTTGGCGGCCACCGCATCGGCACCAACACGGAACGGACGATAAAGCTCGTTGAGCGTCGGCAAGCGCCAGCCCAGATAGGCAGCGCCGCGCAGCGTCACATCATCGCCCGCCACCCAAGCCGCCCCTGCCCGCGCGGTGCCTTCCCAGCCTGATCGATCGGCAAAGCGATCATCGGAACGGACGGTGCCGCCAATATTGACCTCGCGCCGGAAACCATCGCTGATTGTCCAGCGGTCCAGACGTCCGCCAGCGGTCAACGTCACATCATCCAGTTCCGCCGACAATTCGGCATAGCCGCCCACAGTCTCTGTGCGCCCGCCTGCCTTGCGATTGCGAGTCGGCACACCGGCGACATAGGTGAAATCCTCGCGCGTTTCGCCGCTGGTGCGCCGCCAGTCTGCGCCGATCCGCATTTGCACGGCGTCGCCCAGCCAAGGCCGGATTTCGGCACGGGCGCCAA
>JBGSTI010000299.1:0-6002 GCA_041736605.1 Sphingomonadaceae bacterium | reverse complement strand
CGTTTGACTACGCGATCCTCAGCCAGACGTTGCAAACCACACGCGCGCCGCATCTGGTGCTCGATCAATTGCTGCGCATTGGCCAGCGTGCGTTTGTGTCGTTCCCCAATTTTGCGCATTGGCGCGGGCGGTTATCGCTGGGGCTGGGCGGGCGGATGCCAGTGACGCGGCTGCTGCCGATGGAATGGTTTGAAACGCCCAATATCCACCACCTGACCATCGATGATTTCCGGGCGTTCGTGAAGGCGCGCGGGCTGGTGATCGAAGGGCAGTGGTTTTTGGCGGGTGACACGCAGACCACGGCGATGATGGCCAATTTGCTGGCTGAACATGCGGTGTTTTTGTTGCGGCGGGGTTAAGCCTTCAACCCGTTCCCAATCAAATCCCCGGCCAGCGCAGCAATCTCTGCCGCAGACCGGTCCTCGCTCCACACACCAAAGCGCAGGCCCAGGAATACGTTCATCCCCATGATGGCCCAGGCGCGCACATCCTGATCGCCATCACGCACCACGCCATCGGCAACGCCAGCGGCCAGACGCGCGGCAATGCGGCGCGCGGTGGTTTCATAATGCAGGCGATAGCTTTCGGGATCGGCAAATTCGGCCTCGTCGATGATCCGATAGATTTCCTTGTGTTCCCGCGCGAAAGACAGGAACCCTTCCAGCGCCTGTTGCTCGCGGGTCAGCGCGTCAACATCGGGTGAGACGGCGGCGGCGGCATGAGTGGCGACGGTTGCCGACATGTCGCGCACCAGCGCCCGGAAAATCGCGTCCTTGGAATCGAAATAGGTATAGAAACTGCCCAAAGCCATATCGGCGCGGCGGGTAATCCCGCTGATCGAGGCTTCGTGAAAGCCCTTTTCCCCAAATTCGATGGCGGCTGAATCCAGCAATTTGCGCAACGTTCGCCGCCCGCGCTCGGTGCGCGGCGTCTTGTCGCTGGCCATGGGCACAGCCGTGTCCGTCACGACACCGTCAGGAATGGTAACTGTTGCCATGCAGCCACAGCTAACGCGCTTTACAATAATCCGCAAGGTTCAAAGTTGAAACCCGGTTCACCTTTCACTATTGGAATATTCAAGGCCCCAAAAAGGCTGCGCCCATTCCGGCTTGGAGAGGAACCAGACATGACCCTGATTCGCACACGCATTACCCCTGCCTCGCTCACCCGTTCCGTTTCGCTGTTCGCCGTCGCGATCACCGGCCTTGCTGCGATGCCCGCATTTGCGCAGGATTCCGAAGAAGGCTGGGAAGAGGAAGGCGCGATTGTCGTCACCGCCCGCCGCCGCGAAGAAAATCTGCTCGACGTTCCCATCGCGGTCACCGCCTATTCGGGCGACCAGTTGGAAGCACGCGGCGCATTGGACCTCACCGATATCTCGGCAACCACGCCCAACACCACACTGGAAACCTCGCGCGGCACCAATTCAACCCTCAGCGCGTTTATCCGCGGCGTGGGCCAGCAGGATCCGGTCCCCGGTTTTGAAGCCGGCGTTGGCATCTATCTGGACGATGTCTATCTGAACCGTCCGCAAGCCGCTGTCCTTGATATTTATGACGTTGAACGTATCGAAGTGCTGCGCGGTCCGCAGGGCACGCTCTATGGCCGCAACACCATTGGTGGCGCGGTGAAATATGTGACCAAGCGCCTGCCCGATGCCTTCTCGCTCAAGGCCCGCGCCACCTATGGCGAATATGATCAAGCCGAAGGCGTTGTCACTGTTTCGGCTCCGCTCAGCTCGAAAATCCGCCTTGGCGGTTCGCTGGCGCGCCTGTCGCGCGGCGGCTTTGGTGACAATCTGACCGTCGCTGGCGTTGAAAATTACAATAAGGACGTATGGGCCGGTCGCGGCACGCTGGAAATTGGCGGCAATGACGATCCCGTGCTGATCCGCATTTCGGGCGATTACACCCGCGACAAGTCTGATCCGCGCAACGGCCACCGCGTCATCACCAGCCTGCTTTCGGGCGCGCCGGTGCTGGACGATGTCTATGACACACGCGCAGGCCTGAACAATCCGGTGCAGGATATCGAGGCCTATGGTCTGGCGATGAATATTTCTGCCGAACTGTCTGACAGCGTCACGTTCCGGTCGATCAGCGCCTGGCGCAAGGATGAAAGCTTTACGCCCATCGATTTTGACTCGCTGCCTGCCGCCGATGTCGATGTGCCTGCCGTCTATCGCAACGAACAGATCAGCCAGGAATTCCAGCTGCTTTATGCCGGTGACAATCTGAACGGCCTGATCGGTTTCTATTATCTGGATGCCAAGGCTTCGACCGCGTTTGACGTGTTGCTGTCGACCACGGTTGCCAATCTGAATGCCTTCACTGCCGGCGATGTGCGCACCGATACCTGGTCGGTGTTCGGCGATTTCACCTATGATTTCACCGATCAGCTGGCTCTGTCGGTTGGTGGCCGTTATACCGTCGACCGTCGCAATTCGACGATCCTGCGTCAGACCAAGCTGGGCACTTCGGCAGAATTTGGCGGTACGCCGTTGATCCTCGCGACGACCTCGAACTTCAATGGTCGCGCCAAGTTCACCGAATTTACCCCGCGCGCGTCGCTCAGCTTCAAGCCCAATGATGACCACATGCTCTATGCCTCGTACAGCCAGGGCTTCAAGGGCGGCGGTTTCGATCCGCGCGGCCTTTCCACCGCAGCGCCCGATCTCAACCGCGATGGCGTGCGTTCGTATCAGGAAATCTATGACTTCCTGTCGTTCGATCCCGAAACTGTCGACAGCTATGAACTGGGCTGGAAGGGCAGCCTGGCCGATGGCCGTGTCCGTATGTCGCTGACCGGCTTTTATGCAGATTACAAGGACGTGCAGGTTCCGGGTTCGGCGGGCTTTGACTCGAATGGCGATGGCGTGAACGATACATTTATCGGCGTCACCACCAATGCCGGTAAGGCCGATTTCAAGGGCGTAGAAGCCGAAGTCTATCTGGGCCTCGCCAATGATTTTGCAGGGGACGGCTCGTCCTTGAGCTTCAATGGCACGCTGGGTTATGTCGATGGCCGCTACAAGCAGTTCATCGACGCGCGCAATATCGACGTTGCCGATCTGCGCCGTATCCAGAACACGCCGAAATGGAATGCGTCGGGCACGTTGAGCGGGGTCTATCCCACTGGTTCGGGAACGATCACCACCAGTGCCACCGTTAGCTATCGCAGCAAAACCTTCCAGTTTGAAACGCCCCAGCCCGTTCCTCGATCAGGATGGCTATGCCCTGTTCGACGCCTCGATTGTGTGGCGCAGCGAAGATGATCGTTTCAGCCTGGGCCTGCATGGCAAGAACCTGACCGATAAGCAGTATATCACGTCGGGCTATCAGTTCCTGTCGGTTGCGCCCGATGGCACGCCGCTGCGCAATGGTGCCGGTAATGTCATCCCGACACTGGGCCGCGAAGGTGTAGCCACCGTGTTCTATGGCAACCCGCGTCAGGTATTTGTATCCGCAGGCGTAAAGTTCTGATCTGACCACAGATAAGGGCCCGCAAAACGGCCTTTCAGCCCCCGTCCTGCTCCCCCGCAGGGCGGGGGTTTTTGATTTTGGGCATAAAACAAAAAAATGTACCCCGGCGAAAGCCGGGGCCCAGCGGATCAAAAGACGCGCGTCTGCGCTCCACAATAATGGCAGGACTGGGCCCCGGCTTTTGCCGGGGTACAGTGATGATAGCTCTATCGCTCGCGCGTGGCGCTGAACTGCAAATCCGGGTTCTTTTCCTGCTGATAGCCGACATCCCAGGCCGAACGCGCCATGAACACCGGATTGCCATCGCGGTCCTTGGCCAGACTGCTTTTGTTGATATCAACAAAGGCCTCGATCTTGGAGGCATCGCCCTTGATCCAGCGGGCGGTGTCAAAGGGCGCGGCCTCCAGCCCAGCGGCCACCTTATATTCCGCCTCCAATCGCGAAATCAGCACTTCCAGCTGCAACTGGCCGACAACACCAACAATCCACTGGCTGCCGATTTCGGGATAGAAAACCTGGATCACGCCTTCTTCAGACAGATCGTCCAAGGCCTTGCGCAACTGCTTGGTCTTTGTGGGGTCTTTCAATTGCACGCGGCGCAGAATTTCCGGCGCGAAATTGGGCAGGCCGGTAAAGCGCACATCGTTCTTTTCCGACAAAGTATCGCCAACGCGCAATGTGCCATGGTTGGGAATGCCAATGATATCGCCGGGTTCCGCACTGTCGGCAATTTCGCGATCCTGCGCAAAAAACAGGATGGGCGAATGCACAGCAATGGGTTTGCCCAGCCCCGATGGGATCAGCTTCATGCCGCGCTTGAACGTGCCCGAACACAGCCGCATGAACGCAATCCGGTCACGGTGCTGCGGGTCCATATTGGCCTGCACCTTGAAGATGAAACCGGTGACTTCGGGGTTTTCTGGGTCGATTGGACCTTGCTCGCTGGGCTGCGGGCGCGGCGGCGGAGCATAGGCGTCAATCGCTTCGATCAGTTCATCGACGCCAAATTGCTTGAGCGCCGAACCAAAGAAAACCGGTGTCAGATCGCCATTGCGATAGGCCTCCAGATCGAAATCCGCATAGCCGCCCAGCGCCAGTTCACCTTCATCAACCAAACGTTGTAGCGCCTGATCAGACAGCTTCTCGCCAAGGCTGGCATCATCAAGGCCATCATGCTGGCTGGCCTTGCCTTCAAATTCGCGGCTATCGCCGCTGGGCTGCATCAGCTTGCCCGAACGAAGGTTGAAGATACCCTCAAACTGCCCGCCCATGCCCGCAGGCCAGTTCATGGGGCACACGTCCAGCGCCAAGGCATCGGCCACTTCGTCCAGCAGGCTGAACGGATCGCGCCCTTCGCGGTCGACCTTGTTGATGAAGGTGATGATCGGCACGCTGCGCAGGCGGCAGACCTCAAACAATTTGCGCGTCTGCGGCTCGATACCCTTGGCCGCGTCGATCACCATGATCGCGCTGTCAACGGCGGTCAGCGTGCGATAGGTATCCTCCGAGAAATCCTCGTGTCCCGGCGTGTCGAGCAGGTTGAACACCGTGCCATTGCGCGCAAAGGTCATCACCGAGGACGTCACCGAAATCCCGCGCTGCTGCTCGATCTTCATCCAGTCAGACCGGGCACGCCGCGCCTGTCCACGCGCCTTGACCTCACCGGCCAGATGGATGGCACCGCCGGTGAGCAGCAGCTTTTCGGTCAGCGTGGTTTTACCCGCGTCAGGATGCGAGATGATAGCAAAGGTGCGTCGGTTCAAAGTCATGGCCTGCCCCATAGTGGCAGCGCGGGCCTAGGTCCAGTGGGGCAGGGCACGGGCTTATCCGCGCAACACGGCCCCCAGCTTGGTGGCCGATGCGATGATGCGATCCGAAATCGCTTTCAGATCCTCTTCGCCAAAGCTCTTGTCTTGCGGTTGCAGCGTGACTTCGATGGCGAGCGAAACCTTGCCTTCCCCCACATGCTCGCCCGTGAAGCGGTCAAACAGGCGGACATCAACGATGCTGGCTTTGTCTGCACCGCGCACCGCTTTGATCAGATCGGCGGCGGCGATGCAGTCATCCACCACAAAGGCGAAATCGCGCGACACCGCTTGCAGGGCGGGCGGGGCATAGGCGCTGCGCATCGGATCAGCTGACTTGCGCACCGGCACGGCATCCAGATAAATTTCGGCCGCCATCACCGCGCCTTTCAGGCCCAGCGCCTTTTGCGTCGCAGGATGCAGCGCACCGAACGCCGCCAGCACATTTTTGGGGCCAAGCCGCAAAGTGGCCGACTGGCCGGGATGATAATGCGCACCCGCATCGCCCATCACCATCAGCTTTGAGGCATCGGCGCCAGCGGCGCTCAACAGCGTTTCGACCAAGGCCTTGGCATCATAGGCGGTAAAGGCCTGCGCCTTGCCTGCCTGCCAATCGCGCGGGGCTTTTTCGCCCGCCAGCACGATGGCCAAAGTCGAGCGTTCATCGCTGCTGCCATCTTCGGCGCGGAAATAGCGGCGGCCAATTTCGAACAGC
>JBGSTI010000265.1:0-1848 GCA_041736605.1 Sphingomonadaceae bacterium | reverse complement strand
GCAAAGCTGGGCATGGCGGGCTTGGGTGCGGCTACCGGCATCGAACGACGCTGGAAGCGCGAAACATCACCGCCGGTCACGAACGTCACATCGCCATCCATAGGCCGCGAGATCGCTGCGCGCAGGATTTTTTCTTCCTCTTCCGGCGTAGCACCCACGGGGATGTTGACTTCACCAGCGGCAATCGCCCGTTCCAGTTCAGCCTCATTGTCAGCGATTGAGCGCAGCGACAGGCTGAGCGTGCCGATGGTCTGAGCAACGGCAATCTTTTCGGCAAAGCGCGGCGTAGCTTCGACAGTCACCGTCTTGAACTTTTTCACCACGGTCTTGCCGTCGACCATTGAGCTTTCCGAATTCTGGTCAGTGGCCAGAACGCGCAGGTTGCGAATGATCGTTTCCGATGCCTTCAGCGCAGCGCCATTACCGGTGGGGTCTTCAACCGATTGTGTCAGCACCAGGTCAACACGGTCACCCGGAAAGATAAAGCCGCCAACGCCGGTGCGGGCCGAAACCGGCAGGGTAACAGCGCGCATGCCAGGGCCAAGCGCCGCCGCCAGGAAGCCACGGTCACCTGGATGCACCAGCGAACCCTTGGTCAGCGGTTGACCAGCGGTAATCGTGTTGCGTACCACGGTGCCGACCAGCTTGGCGGTATCCGATGCGTTCTCAAGGAAATAGGCGTCTTGCACCAGTTCCTTGGGCCAGGGCTGATAGGCCATGGAATCGATGGTCAGGATGGTGCCGACCGGCAGCGCACGCTTGGCCACCAGAACGCGGGGGCCTTGCGGCTCCACGCTCTGTGCGTCCGCTTTGGGGGCTGATGCCCCCAGAAACATGCTGCGGGCCATAAAGGCGGTGACGGCTGCAATCAGCAACGCACCCACCAGCAACAACAGCTTCTTCTTATCCATGGCTCAAGGCGCCTTTCACGAAAAACATGATCTTCAACTGTTCCATGTCATGCAAAATGGTTAAAATAGCGTTGAGAGATCACCCAAAGCCCGGCCAATGCGATGGCCACGCCGTAAGGAACCTCTAATTTTTCAGGGTTTTTCCGGATCGCTTTCCAGATCACCATGCCCAGCGTCAGCACGCCGCCGATCAGCGACATGTAGACGATCACATGCAGCAGCGGCTGCCACGGCAGCCACAAAGCCAATGCGCCCAGCAATTTCACATCGCCGCCGCCCATCATGCCGATGGCAAACATCAGGGTGAAAAATCCGAAAACCAGCGCCGCGACGCCGATTTGCAGCGCCATATCGGGCCACAATTCCAGCCCCGTCGCCCACCAGAAAGCAGGCGCGGCAAGGGCAATTCCGGCGTTCAGCCAATCTTCGATTTCGCGCCGCGCAATGTCGGTATAGACAGCGTGCAACAGGGCGATGCCCAAAGCGCCAAGAAGGACGGGAATGATCTGGTCTGCGGTCATTCCAGATGATGTAAACAACAGGCCTTACCAAAGCGTAACCATAAGGCCAAAAGCCCTGTTGCGCGCGCGATTTTCTGGTTAAGCGGCGGTTAGAGTTTGGCAAATGGGGATAGCATCATGGTGACACAGACGATTGATCGCCGGGCGATCCCGCCCAAGGCCACAGAATCACAATGGCTTGCTCATGATGGCCACGCCATTCGCCGCATCGACTGGGAACGCCAGACTTCTGCACCGCGCGGATCGATCTTGTTCCTACCGGGACGTGGCGACTGTTATGAAAAATATCTGGAAACTTTGCAGCAATGGCATGATGCGGGCTGGAATGTCACGGCCGCTGATTGGCGCTATCAGGCGGGGTCAGGCCGGGGCAGCGCCGATCCGTATGTAGGCCATGTGGAGGATTTCGGCATCTG
>JBGSTI010000244.1:0-3782 GCA_041736605.1 Sphingomonadaceae bacterium | reverse complement strand
TCGGCCGCCAGGGTGAAATCCGTGATCGCACCTCCGAAGGCCAGCACTTCCGCATGGCCGGCCTGAACCTGCTCGCCGCTGTCATCATCTACAGGAACACCAAACACCTCGGCCAAGCCGTCACCAGCCGCCGCCGTGCCGGTCTGGATTGCTCACCCGACCTGCTGGCGCACATCTCGCCCCTCGGATGGGCGCATATCCTCCTCACAGGCGAATACAGGTGGCCAAAACTATGATCAAAATCCTTATGATACGATCCTGCCCTTATCCCCAATCGACCCCAGGATAGGCTGCGAATTTGCGCAGCAGTTGGCTTGGCGGCATAACGCCGGCGACCATGGTTGCGGCGCTGCGCAGGATGTCTGGCCAGTTGGCAATGATAAGAGCATCGCGGATTTTGCCGCCTATCAGGCCCTTGAGTTCCTTTGGGGTGATCGCTGGATCGAAGACATAGAGCCGCTTGGAGGGCAGATCGCGGATGCGGGGGATGAACTGGAAACCCAGGAGGGCTGTGACGGCGAAGACGTGGTCGGTAAAGCCGCCAGTGTCAGCATATTGCTCTTTGATTTTGCGCCCGGTCTCATTCATCAGCAGGCCATCGAGGATGTAGGGTGCTTCATTGACGGTGGCTGGGATGGTCTGGGAGGCAAAGGGGCCGAACTGGTCGGAGACATGGGTGTAGGCTTTCAGGCCGGGTTCAGTGCCGTATTTGGCATTAATCAGATTCAGCGCCTCTCCCTGGCGGGCGGCAGGAAAAAACTGCCCGTCACTGGAAGCGGTGATGCCCGCGCCCCAGAACCGGGCCATCGGCAGGGTGGATTGCGCCTCAATCACCATGGCCAGCGCGCGGGTTATGGCATCGCCTTCGACATACCAGTTGGACAGGCTCGATAGTTGGAAATAACTATGGGTATCAGTGGCTTCGGCCATCTTGCTCATTCCAAGGTTTAACCCTTCTGCGAGGAGGGTGGTCAGCAAGCCAATCCTGTCTTTGCAGGGCGCGCCGGTGCGCAGGTGAGTGAAGGCTTCGGTAAAGCCTACGGCAGCATCCACCTCCAACAGAAGGTCGGTGATGCGGATAGACGGCAATTGCTTGTACAAATCCAGAACGAGGCCTTCCGCTTCGGCAGGGACGGCTGCGCTGAGCCGTTCGATCTTCAGCGCGCCGTCTTCGATGCTGCCACCCGGAATGGTGCCCGCTTTGGCCGCTTGCGCCAGCCGCTTCAAGGCCCGTGCCATGCGGGCTTTGCGGTCGGCCAGCCAATCGGCCGGGTCAAACGGCACAACCAGTCTTGGCGTCGCCTGTGCTGTTGCGATTGGCACAAGGGCGTCTTTCAAATCAGCGTAGCGGCGGGACTGGGCCAGCCAAATGTCACCGGACCGGAAGGCTTCGCGCAGATGGAACATCACAGCCACCTCCCACAGCCGATGATCGCCGGGTTCCTGATCTTGAAGGTGGCGATGCCATTTGGAGCCACGGCGCAGGAAGGTCGTTGGCCGCGCCGTCACCGGATCGCCGCCGCCGATGACAAGCTGTGCTGCCCCGATCAAAGGTTCTGTCACGGGGGCGGCCTGCACATCAAGCATGCGCAACATGCGGGGCGCGTAGCGGCGAAACCGATAGTATCCCTGCCCAACATGGGCCAAAGCATCGGCGGCCATCGTGTTGGTAAGTTGGGCGGCGGTGGCAACCAACACCTCAAGAGCCTGCCAACCACAGGTCGCAGCAATTGCGCCCTCGAGAGCTGCAGTATCATCACGCGCTTCCAGCAAGGCGGCACCCAAACCTGAGAAGGCGCGTAACGTGCCGTGCAGCGATGTCTTGGCGTCGGCAATGCGGGCATCGCAGCGCGTTTTGGCCTCGTTCCAAGTTTTGCCGACGATGCGGTCATGTGTCTCAACGACCGTATCTGCGATGGTGGCCTGCCATTCCACGGCGCAGGCGGCAAGAACGGCCAATCGCCTGTCATCGGAGACGTCGCGCAAATCATGGGTGAAATAGCGTTCCCCCTGCCTGCGAAGCCGGGTGATCCGGTGGGGCAGCACATCCTTCAGCACGGCGGGGGTCAGCCCAAGCCCCTGTAAATACTCTAGTCTGTCCAAAAGACGGTTCATATCAGCGGAGTTCTTGCCCACTTCGAACTGGCGCAACCAAATGAACCGGCTGATGCCGCCTTCCACGGCCTCTGACAGCATAGCGTCGAGTTTGGCCCTCATGCCGATATCAAGGCGCTCGGAAATACGGGCCTCGATCTTGCGTTCGGCGGCGACCAGCGCGTCGGCGCAAAGCCGTTCGATCACCGAAACACCGGGCAAGATGGTCTGGGTGCGGCGGCATTCTGTCACGAAGCGCTGCGCCAGATCTTCGTTGGAGAACGCAGCCTCCGCCACGGTTCCGAGCCAAACCTTTAGATCACGCGCACCCCGACCGGTGAACATCTTGTAGCCATAGATCGCGCGAAGCTCGATGAGATGTCTGCGGCGCGTCACATCCGTTTCTGCATACCCAGCAAGGTCATGCGGCTTCAAACCAATCTGCGCCGCGATGAAGCCTGCAACCTTCATCGGGATGGTCTCCCCCGAAGTCAGCAAGCGCCCGGGATAGCGAAAGGCGCAGAGCTGGAGTGCGAAGCCGAGGCGGTTATGCGAGCTACGCCGCCTATGGATATGTTCAATGTCATCATCTGCCAAAATGTAATGACGCAGCAGAGACGGATTATCATGGGGCAAATCAAACAGGCTGGCACGCTGGCGATCCGTCAATATGTGGCGTCTTGGCATAGTCGTTTGTCCCTGTTAATCATTAGTCTGTTCAGGACAATTCCCGCACCAGTAAAATCAGCGCCTTGCAAGGTCAAAATCCGAGGGGGTTCAAATGGGACAGCGCGCCGCCATCTATGCTCGGGTTTCCACCTCAGATCAGTCTTGCGACCGCCAGGTGACCGAGTTGACCGCGTTCGCTGAACGCGGCGGCTACGATGTGGTTGGTATCTTCAAAGAAACCGCCTCCGGAGCCTCTGCAAACCGAAGTTCCCGCAATCGACTTATCGATTTGGCTCAAGCTCGACAGATTGACGCCATCTTGGTCACTGAGCTTTCCCGATGGGGGCGCTCCACCCAGGATTTGCTGGATACATTGAACAGATTGGCGGGCTGGAAGGTCTCTGTCGTGGCGATGAGTGGCATGGCTTTTGAGCTCGAAACGCCACATGGCCGCATGATGGCAACCCTTTTGGCGGGTATAGCTCAGTTCGAAAGAGACCTGCTCAGCGAAAGGGTGAAGTCGGGCCTTGCAGCCGCACGTGCGCGGGGGAAAAAACTAGGTCGTCAGATTGGGCACCGCCCAAAGTCGGACAAACTAGCACCCAGGGTCGTCCAAGCCGTCGCTGAAGGCCGAAGCTATCGTTGGATCGCTCGTGACCTCGGTATCAGCAAAAACACTGTCCTCGATATCGTGAAACGAAGCCGCCCAGAAACCTTATGATACGATCCTGCCCCTATCCTCAATCGACCCCTATCCTCGCCAGCATGCGCTCGCCGAAGCCCTCAAGGAAATCGGACGGGTGGAACGAACGCTGTTCATCCTCGAATGGGCGCTCGATGCCGACATGCAGCGCCGGGCCCAGATCGGCCTGAACAAGGGTGAGGCCCATCATGCTCTGAAAAACGCACTGCGCATTGGCCGCCAAGGCGAAATCCGCGACCGCACCACCGAAGGCCAGCACTTCCGCATGGCCGGCCTGAACCTGCTCGCCGCTGTCATCATCTACTGGAACACCAAA
>JBGSTI010000183.1:0-2455 GCA_041736605.1 Sphingomonadaceae bacterium | reverse complement strand
ATGGCGCGTTTTTCAGCTTCAGATAATGCACCCGGTCATACACGCGCGCCAGCACGGTCAATTCCGGAAAGCTGGTGGCAATGGCGTGCAATTGTTCCTCGCTCAAATCAGGGCCATCCATGCAGAGGAACAGCAATTGTGCCTGTTCGGCCCCTGCCCTGCGCAACAGATCGATGCGTGTGCCATCGCCGTAAAATACCTTGCGACCAAAATCTTCGCTGCGGGCGATTTGTTCGGGGTTTTTATCGATCAAAGTGACGCCGAAATTGGCGGCGGACAGGATTTGCGCGACGCTTTGCCCGAACCGGCCATGGCCCACGACAATGGCATCGGAATTTTCGGCATCGGCAGGATCGTTGAGATTACCGACCTTTTGCGCCGAAACGCCGCCCAAGCGACCAGCCAGCAACATCAGGAAGGGCGTAGTTGCCATCGACAGCGTCACCACCGCGTTGAACAGGCTGACCGCCTCTGGATCGATCAACAGCCCGCGCTGGGCCGCGCCAAACAGCACAAAGGCAAATTCACCGCCTTGGCTGAGCAACATGGCAAGGATCAGCGCGCCGCGCGATGGCACACCGAAAAGCCGCGCGATTCCGAACAGCACCACCAGCTTGGTGATGATCAGCATCGCGGCCATGCCGATGACAAATTCAGGCCGCGCGGCAATCGCCTCCAGATCGAGCAACATGCCGACCGACAGGAAAAACAGGCCGAGCAGGATTGAGCGGAACGGATCAATATCCGCCTCTAGCTCATGCCGAAATGGCGAGTCGGCCAGCATGACGCCCGCGATAAATGCGCCCAAGGCGGGCGACAGACCGAGAAGGCTCATCAACGCCGCGCCGCCGCACACCGCCAGCAAGCCGGCAACGATGAACAATTCGCGTTCGGCAATGCCGCCAATCACCCGCAGCAAGGGGCTTAGCACATAGCGGCCCGCGAGGATCAATCCGGCGATTGCGACCAAAGCCCATAGGAAAATCTGCCAGCCCGGCGGACCCGCTTCGGTATCGGGAGACCGCGACAGCGCCGCCACGATGGTCAGCAAGGGCACGATCGACAAATCCTGAAACAACAGGATCGAAAAGGCGCGTTCCCCCAAAGGCGAATTGAGGCGGCCTGCCGATTGCAGCATGGGGAGCACCTGCGCGGTCGATGACAAAGCCAGCGGCAGGCCTAGCGCCAAGGCCGCGGCGAGCGTGAAGGGCGTTGTCCCGAAAATCAGAGCCGACAGCACAATGCCTGCCAGCACCACCTGTAACAGGCCCAGTCCGAAAATATCGCGCCGCATCCGCCATAGTCTTTTGGGTGCAAGCTCAAGGCCCACAAGGAACAGCAGCAGCACGATGCCGATTTCGGAAAATTGCAAAATGACTTCGCCATCATCAACCAGTCCAAGCCCCTGCGGCCCAACCAAAATCCCGGCGATCATATAGCCCAGAACTGCGCCCAGCCCCAGCTTGCGGAACAACAGCACAAAAATCAGCGCCGCGCCCAGCAGCACGGTTCCGGTCATGAACAGGCCTAGGCCAGCGGCTTCGCCATGCTCCATCAGCCTTGGTCCTCGGTCAATGCCGCCAACGCGGTGCGAAAGGGCAAAATTATGGCCTCATGCCGCGCCGGATAGGCAATGGCGGGGGCCAGAATGGCAAAGCCCGGCCAAGGTTCGCCGCTGCTCTCGCCACCAAGCCAGTCTTGCAACCGGCCTAAAGCGGCATGCAGATCATCTGGCGATGTCCCGCCGAGCTGGCCCATCATCAACGCCGCCGAAGCCTGCCCAACGGCGCAGCTTTGCGCGCGGATGCCAAAAGCTGACACCAGCCCTGCCCCGTCGCGATCCAGGCTGATTTCCACCAGCGACCCGCAGGTGCGCGATCGCAGGCTGGCTTGCAGTGGCAGGTCGCCGCGCAACGGCCATTGCGCCAAGCGCGCGGCCAGCCGCAACATATCGAGCGTGTAGAGCGTTTCCGGCTTGCTGCAGACAGCCGCCGTCATGGCGTATTGGGCGATTGCTTTGCCGCCGCTTGCTCGGCTTCCTTGCGACGCTCTGCAACAAAGGATGACAAGGCATTGCCGCTGGCGTTCATCAATGGATAGGTCCGTGATTCGCGCAGCCATTGGGCATGCGACTGGGCAGGCCAGATAAGATCGCTGATCATCGTGACCGCCAGAAAGGCGAGCGTCGACATGATCAAGCCCTTGGCCGCGCCAAAGCCAAAGCCCAGCACCCGGTCAAACGGGCCCAGCGCCGAAGAACGGCTGCGTGCGCCCAATGACCGGGCCAGAAAACGCCCGCCTGTATAGGGGACGACCCACAGCAACACGAACGCCAGCGCCGATGCGCCGGATTCAGTGCCCACAGGCTCGGTAAGATAGACCGACAAGGGATCATGGAAAAAGCGGATCGCTATGATCGCCGCCACCCATGCTGCCAGTGCCAGGCTTTCCTGCA
>JBGSTI010000093.1:0-1860 GCA_041736605.1 Sphingomonadaceae bacterium | reverse complement strand
TGGCAAGACGCCCAAAGGCGCAGACTTGCCCGGCGGCATGGGCCTGCGTTTCGATTGGGGGCTGCTGGCGGGCTATCGCGGCGCACTGCCATGGGGGCTGGCTGGCGGGCTGGAACCCGGCAATGTCGCCGCCGCCATCGCGCAGACCCAAGCGCCTTTGGTCGATACCTCGTCCGGCGTCGAAAGCGCCCCTGGCGTCAAGGATGTGGACAAGATTGCCGCTTTCTGCAAAGCGGTCGGCGATTGCTGATCCCGGCTTCAAACACCCTTTGAACCGTGCGGGACGAACGGAAAAGAAACCCATGACCACCCAGCCCAATTCGCTTCGCAACCAGCCTGATGACCGGGGCCATTTCGGCCAGTTTGGCGGGCGCTATGTTGCCGAAACGCTGATGCCGCTCGTGCTGGATCTGGAACGCGAATATGTGGCGGCCAAGGCGGACCCGGCCTTTCACGCGCAGTTTGACGATCTGCTCGAACATTATGTCGGCCGCCCCAGCCCGCTTTATTATGCCGAACGGCTGACCGAAGACCTGCGCAAAGGCGCGCCCAAGGGCAAAGGCGCACAAATCTGGTTCAAGCGCGACGAATTGAACCATACCGGCGCGCACAAGATCAACAATTGCATCGGCCAGATCCTGCTCGCCATGCGCATGGGCAAGACGCGGATCATCGCCGAAACTGGCGCTGGCCAGCATGGCGTCGCCACCGCCACCGTCTGCGCGCGCTTTGGCCTGCCCTGCACCGTGTTCATGGGCGCCACCGATGTCGCGCGCCAAGCGCCTAATGTGTTCCGCATGAAATTGCTGGGCGCTGAGGTGGTGCCGGTCACGGCAGGCGCAGGCACGCTGAAAGACGCGATGAACGAGGCGCTGCGCGATTGGGTGGCGAATGTGCACAACACATTCTACATCATCGGCACCGCCGCCGGCCCGCATCCCTATCCCGAATTGGTCCGCGATTTCCAAAGCGTGATCGGCAAGGAAGCCCGCGCCCAGATGCTGTCGCGCATCAATCGTCTGCCCGATCTGCTGGTCGCGGCGATTGGCGGCGGATCAAATGCCATTGGCCTGTTTCACCCGTTCCTGGATGATGCCGACGTCAAGATGCTGGGCGTCGAAGCGGCGGGCCATGGTCTGGACAAGGAACATGCCGCCTCCCTCGCGGGCGGCCGCCCCGGCATTTTGCATGGCAACAAAACCTTCCTGTTGCAGGACGAGGATGGCCAGATCATCGAAGGCCATTCGATTTCGGCAGGCCTTGATTATCCCGGCATCGGGCCAGAGCATTCATGGCTCAAGGAAATCGGCCGTGTCGATTATACCTCGGTGACCGACAAAGAGGCCTTGAGCGCCTTTCAATTGCTGTGCCGCACCGAAGGCATCATCCCCGCGCTGGAACCCGCCCACGCCATCGCCGCTGTCGCCAAGGTTGCGCCGACAATGGACCGCGACCAGATCATTTTGGCCAATCTGTGCGGGCGGGGCGACAAGGACATCTTCTCGGTCGCAGAGCATCTGGGGGTTTCTTTGTGACCCGAGACAAGCGACTGCTGGCCTGCATCGGTCTATTCCTCACATCGCTCGTCGCTACCGCGTTTCAATCTGTAGTTGTCCGAGATTACATCGTGTCGTCGGTCATGGACGATAATTGGGAGGGGTTCACGGCGCAATATGGAGTGGAGTCGTCCCCAGCTGGTCCAAACCAAGCCTGCTTCGGTTATTGTGCACCCGATCTGCCATTCGAGGCTGGGTGGATAGCGTTATTAGCCTTTACAGGAGGTATGATTCTCCTGGCTAGAATTTGGTGGAGTTCTCGCCCATGAATCGCCTTTCCAACGCCTTCGCCAAGGGCCATCCC
>JBGSTI010000088.1:0-1936 GCA_041736605.1 Sphingomonadaceae bacterium | reverse complement strand
GGGCGGCGGGCTGCTGGGTGCGACACAGCCAGACAGCGTTAGCAGGCCAGCGGTGAGGATCAGGGCAGCGAGGCGGATGGGGGATGCGATGGAAATCATAGGGGCATCCTTGCCGCGAACCGGCGCGGCTTGGCAATGGAAAAAGGGCCAAGGCGTTCTCCTGCATCGTCATTGCGAGCGAAGCGCGGCAATCCATAGATACCAATCAACGGTTGATGTTGGGCGGGATGGATGCTGAAAGAATTGCAGCATGACGGATATCTCAGAAAACCACCCATCTCCACCCCGCAAACCCGGCAAGGCCCGCGTCGACCAACTCCTCGTGGATCGCGGCCTGGCTGAAAGCAAGGCGCGGGCGCAGGCGCTGATCATGGCGGGTCTGGTGTTTCTGGGTGACCGCAAGGTCGAAAAGCCGGGGCAACAGGTCGCCAGCAATGTCGCGCTGGACGTGCGCGGACGCGATCATCCCTGGGTGTCGCGTGGGGGCATCAAGCTGGCGCATGCGCTGGATCATTTCGGCTGGGATATTACCGGCGCGGTGGCGATTGATGTGGGATCATCGACCGGCGGCTTCACCGATGTGATGCTGACCAAGGGGGCGGCGCATGTTTTCGCCGTCGATAGCGGCACCAATCAGCTGGCGTGGAGCCTGCGCCAGGATCCGCGTGTGACCGTGATGGAACAGACCAGCGCGCGGATTTTGACGCGCGACATGATTGATCGTCCGATCGATCTGGTGGTGTGCGACGCCAGTTTCATCAGCCTGTCGAAAGTGCTCGAAGTTCCGCTCGCGCTGGCGGAGCATGGCGCGCGGTTGGCGGCCTTGATCAAACCGCAGTTCGAGGTGGAGCGTCACGAAGTGGGCAAGGGCGGCGTGGTGCGCGATTCAGGCCTGCATGACCGGGTGTGCCAAGCCGTGATCGACTGGCTGGAAAGCATCGATTGGCCGGTATTGGGCCTCACCACCAGCCCAATTACCGGACCCAGCGGCAATGTGGAATTTCTGGTCGCCGCGCAAAAGGGCCGCTCTTGTTGATCAGAGTAATCGCAATAGCACTTGCAGCATGGCCATGAATCCTGCCAAACCAGTGCAAATGGCGGTGATCTGCCGCATAAGAAAGACCGTGGACGTATGAACGAACTGGCTTCTCCCGATCAATTGCGCGCGGCCTTGCTGCGTTGGGCCCTATTTCTGGTGCCTCTGGTGATCTTGCTCGGTTTCGCATCGGGCCAATTGGCCAATTCGGGTGAGGATAATGCGTGGTTCCAGATGCTGGAAAAACCCGCAGCGCAGCCGCCCGGCTGGTTGTTTGGCGTGGCATGGACCATCCTCTATGCAATGATGGGTTTCGCCATTGCGATTGTCGCCAGCGCCCGCAGCGCGCCCTATCGCGCCGCCGCTGTGGTGGCCTTCATCGTCCAATTGGCGCTTAATCTATTATGGTCACCGGTGTTTTTCGGGATGCATCAGGTCAGCCTTGCCCTGGGCCTGATCCTGCTAATTCTGGCGGCGGCTTTGGTCACCACATTCCTGTTTGGCCGGGTGCGCACATTGGCGGCGTGGCTGATGGTGCCCTATCTGGCATGGCTGTGTTTTGCCTCGATCCTCAATTATCAGTTCGATCAGCTCAATCCCGATGCGGAAACTGTGCAGGTAACCGGCGCGCAACAGCGCGTTGAAGCGCCGCCCATTCAGTAAGGGCCTTGCGCTGGACACCTACGCATCCCATTTGCAAGCCATCGAACCCAAGCCAGACAGAATCGAGTTTTCGCCATGCAGAATGACAATCGCATCTTCGCCGATTTCGTGAAATTCGTGAACAGCGCCGCTGGCACCTTTGCCGGCATGGGCCGCGAGGCGGGCGATTCGACCAAAGAGCGATTCCGCGAATTTTTCGGCGGTATGGATTTCGTGTCGCGCGAAGAATTTGACGCG
>JBGSTI010000019.1:0-6449 GCA_041736605.1 Sphingomonadaceae bacterium | reverse complement strand
GGCTTCCTCGATCACCTTTTGATGGCGGCGTTGCAGCGAACAATCGCGCTCGAACAAGTGCACGATATTGCCGTGCGTATCGCCAAACACCTGCACTTCGATATGGCGCGGGCGCTGGATGTATTTCTCGATCAGCACATGGGCATTGCCGAAAGATGCCGCCGCCTCGCGCTGGCAACTGGCAAGGCTATCGGCAAAATCCGCCGCTGCATCCACCTTGCGCATCCCCTTGCCGCCGCCGCCCGCCACCGCCTTGATCAGCACCGGATAGCCGATCTGCGCGGCCTGCTCGGCAAGGAAATCAGGCTCTTGATTCTCCCCCATATAGCCCGGCGTGACGGGCACGCCCGCCACTGCCATCAGTGTCTTGGCCGCGTCTTTCAGGCCCATGGCAGTGATGCTGGCAGGGCGCGGGCCGACCCAGATCAGCCCGGCATCGATGACCGCCTGCGCGAACTCAGCGTTCTCTGACAGAAAGCCATATCCCGGATGGATCGCCTCCGCGCCGGTCGCCTTGGCCGCAGCAATGATCTTCTCCCCCACCAGATACGATTCGCGCGCCGGAGACGGACCGATATGCACGGCCTCGTCCGCCTGCCGCACATGCAGCGCCTTGGCATCGGCATCCGAATAAACCGCCACGGTGCGAATGCCCATGGCGCGCGCGGTGCGGATGATGCGGCAAGCGATTTCGCCGCGATTGGCGATAAGGAGGGAGGTGATCACTCGCAATCCTCCCCGGCACGGGGAGGGGGACCGTCCGCAGGACGGTGGAGGGGCACAGGCCCAACACCGCGCCGCCGTTCAAGCTCCGCCACCCGCTGTTCACAAACCACAACTATCCGCATAACTGCACCTTCCAGATCATCAAAAATCGCCCTTGCCGGGACGCGCAAAGTGGCAATGCCCTGCGAACGCAAAAAATACCCCCTTGCCGCATCAGCCTTTGCGGCCTGCTGGCCATCATGCGACTGGCCATCCACCTCAATCGCCAGCCGCGCGGCGGCACAATAGAAATCCAGCACATACACCCCCGCCGGATGCTGCCGCCGAAACTTAAAATCTCCCGGCCTTTTTCGCAATTCGCGCCAGAGCAGCGTTTCCGGCAGGCTCATCTCGCTGCGCAGCTTGCGGGCGCGTTTGACAGTGTCGGTGGGGCCAGTGATCATTTTCTTCTCCCGCCAGCAAAAGGGAATTGGTGGTGGCGAGGCACACGCCCCCAATCCTCTCCCTTGGGAGAGGGGGACCACCCAAAGGGTGGTGGAGAGGCACGACCCACAAAGCGCCACCCGGCAATGTCAGAAACCCAGCCTGTGCCCCTCCACCAGCTACGCTGGTCCCCCTCCCCGTGCCGGGGAGGAATCCAGACCGCAGCTCTCCCCCGAAATTCCTCCCTCTCAGGGGAGGTGGCGCGGAGCGACGGAGGGGGCGATCGGAGCGAGGTTCGCTGACCTGTTCACGCGAAGTAGCGAAGCCGCTAAGGGTTCGGCGGAACCACCATGCGAATTCGCGCCGGTTGGCGATGAGGTGGGATTGGGTCATGATCCGAATACCGCTTTCCAGATCATCTCAAGTAACATTCCGACAGCAAGGGACGTCAGGAAGAACAGCACTAGGCATCCGGGCCGCCAGACGTATTTGTCACAATCAGCGGCGGTTCGTTCACGCCAAGTCGGCATTGGCACGCTCTTCAACCATTTGTCGAACAGCAGAGCGTCGTCCGGCGTATCGTTGTAAATCCGATCCGGGTCAGACTTCGGCGAGGCGTCTAAGATTACAGATTTATCAAGCGAAACAATTTTGCCGTCTGGGTACAGGATTAGGTTTGGACCTTTGCCGGGGTGGTCAAGCCAGAGGGCATCCTCAACATCAGTCACGGACCAATCGACACGATATCCCTGCTTAACGAGGCGATGTATCCTACGAAAAATCTCTGTTTCGTGCCGATCCTGTTCCTCTCTACGGGTCCAATCAACCTCCCTCACATCCGAAACACCCCAAAACCGGGCGCCTCCGCTTGGCTATCCCCGCACGCCCCCAGCGCCAGCCCCAGCACATCCCTTGTCTGCGCCGGATCAATCACCCCATCATCCCAAAGGCGCGCCGTGGCGTAATACGGATTGCCCTCATCCTCATATTTCTGGCGCACCGGGGCTTTGAAGGCTTCGGCCTCTTCCGGCGACCATTTGGCCGCGTCGCGGTGGACAGTCGCCAGCACCGACGCCGCTTGCTCCCCGCCCATCACCGAAATCCGCGCATTGGGCCAGGTGAACAGGAAGCGCGGGGAATAGGCTCTACCGCACATGCCGTAATTGCCTGCCCCGAATGAGCCGCCAATGATCACCGTAATCTTGGGCACGGTCGCGGTGGCGACGGCGGTGACCAGTTTTGCGCCATGCTTGGCGATGCCCTCGGCCTCATATTTGCCGCCGACCATGAAGCCCGAAATGTTCTGGAGGAACAGCAAGGGAATGCCGCGTTGCTGCGCCAGCTGGATGAAATGCGCGCCCTTGACCGCGCTCTCGCTGAATAGCACGCCATTATTGGCCAAAATCGCCACCGGCATCCCCCAAATATGGGCAAAGCCGCACACGAGCGTCGCGCCATAATGCGCCTTGAACTCATGAAATTCTGATGCGTCAACGATGCGCGCAATCACTTCGTGCACGTCATAGGGCGCGCGAACATCATCGGGGATGATGCCATAAAGGTCTTCGGCGTCATATTTGGGGGGGCGCGGCGTCTTGGCTTCTCTGGTTTGCGATGCACCGGCTGATCCCAAATGGCTGACAATGTCCCTAACAATCGTCAGCGCATGGTCGTCATTCTCGGCCAGATGATCGACCACGCCGCTTTTCTTGGCATGCAGATCGCCGCCGCCCAGATCCTCGGCGCTGATCACTTCGCCCGTTGCGGCCTGCACCAAAGGCGGCCCGGCGAGGAAGATCGTGCCCTGCCCGCGCACGATCACGCTTTCATCGCTCATCGCGGGCACATAGGCGCCGCCCGCCGTGCAACTGCCCATCACCGCGGCGATTTGCGGGATGCCACGCGCAGACATATTGGCCTGATTGAAAAAGAACCGGCCGAAATGGTCGCGATCCGGAAACACCTCGGCCTGATTGGGCAGATTTGCGCCACCGCTATCGACCAGATAGATGCATGGCAGGCGGTTTTCCTGCGCAATTTCCTGCCCGCGCAGATGCTTTTTCACCGTCATCGGAAAATAGGTCCCGCCCTTGACCGTCGCGTCATTGGCGAAAATCATGCACTGGCGACCCGACACGCGGCCAATCGCAGTGATGATGCCTGCGCCCGGCACCTCATCATTATACAGGCCATTGGCCGCCAACTGACCAATTTCCAGCAAGGGTGAACCGGGATCGAGCAGCCGCTCCACCCGCTCACGCGGCAACAGCTTGCCGCGCCCGACATGGCGTTCGCGCGATTTTTCATCGCCGCCCAAGGCTGCCTTGGCCACCTTGGCCCATAATTCGTCGCGTAAGGCGCGGTTATGGGCGATGCGTTTCTGGGTCGCCGGGTCTTCGGCATTGTAGAGCGTTGATAAAATGGGCGCGGTCATGGGGCTTTTACCTCTGGGCCGACCACGGAAATGCGTTCGGCAAAACGGCTTTCGGGGAAATAATCCCACACGGCATGATGCTGCGTGGCGATATTGTCCCAGATGACCAGTGTATTGTCTTCCCAGCGCACGCGGCATTGGGCAGTCAATGTGGTTTCAATATGGTGGAACAGCATGTCCAGCACATGATGCGCCTCGTGATGCGACAGGCCGGGAATGCGCGTGGTAAAGCCGCGATTGACCCACAAAACAGGCTTGCCGGTCACCGGATGGGCGATCACCATCGGATGGGTGGTGCAGTTGAAGCTGGCGCCCGCGGGCGGCTCAATCCCGTAAATCTGGCGATAGGGAAAGGCCCCGTCATGCACGGCGCTCAGGCTGTTCACCAGCGCGCGGATCGGCGGCGACAGGCGCTCCAGGCATTCAATGGTGCTGGTGTACATGGTGTCACCACCGCCGCTGGCCGGAGCCTGATGCATGTAAAGAAGCGAGGCGGCAATCGGATCGGGATCACAGCTGACATCGGTGTGCCAGCCCTCGCCCGCCGTCATTTTCGATTCCGCCGTGGTGCGCACCGGATAGACTTCCTCATCATCGCCGCCGCGCGATTTGTTGAGCGCATGGCGATGCAGCACGCCGGTGCCGAAAAGCCGGGCAATCGCCTTGTGCTGATCACGGGTCAGATGCTGATCGCGGATCACCAGCACCAGCCGTTCAGCGAGCAGGCTGCGCAGCCAATCGACCTTGGCATCATCCAGCACAGACAGGTCGACGCCGCATATCTCGGTGCCAATCACCGGGGTCAGGCGGTTCAGCACTGCGTCCGCCGGGGTTGCTGGTCCATCTGTCAGTCGGCCTTCAGTCACGCGGCATCTCCCTTATCTCCACGGTTCCCTGATTTTCATAAACCGGATTGCCCGCCAGAAAGGCCTTGGCCGCGTCCAGATCGGTGGCGCGAACACGGATAAAGCCAGTCAGATGGCGACTCTCCGGCCCCGGCGTTCCGCTTATGCGATAACATGCGCCCTCACCCATCGAACTGCCGCCATCAAACGCGCCGCTTTGGTGTAGCATCGTGAAATAGCGGTCCCACGCGGCGTCATCGCCTTGGGTTAAAGCATCATCGTGCATCAGCAGGATGAAATCTTTCATTGGGCTGTTCCGCTCATTGGCCCGCCCCAATCAATTCCCGCCCGATCAGCATCCTGCGGATTTCATTGGTGCCAGCGCCAATATCCATCAGTTTGGAATCGCGCAGGAACCGCTCGACCGGCCAGTCCTTGGTATAGCCCGCGCCGCCCAGCGCCTGAATCGCCTCCAGCGCCACTTTGACGCCGTTCTCGCTCGACAGCATCACCGCGCCCGCCGCATCAAAGCGCGTTGTCTGCCCCGCATCACAGGCGCGGCACACGGCATAGACATAGGCGCGCGCGGAATTGAGCGCGACATACATGTCAGCCACCTTGGCCTGCATCAGCTGGAAACTGCCCACTGGCACGCCGAACTGGCGCCGTTCGCGCACATAGGGGATGACCACGTCAAGACACGCCTGCATGATGCCAAGGCCAATCCCGGCCAGCACCGCGCGTTCATAATCAAGGCCACTCATCAACACGCCAACGCCGCCATGCAGCGGGCCCATGACGTTTTCATCGGGCACAAAACAATCGTTGAACACCAGTTCCGCTGTGGGCGAACCACGCATCCCCATCTTGTCGATTTTCTGGCCGATGCTGAAACCCGGCATGTCCTTTTCAATCAGGAACGCGGTGATGCCGCGCGATCCGCTTTCCGGCGCGGTCTTGGCATAAACCACCAATGTATCGGCATAGGCGCTGTTGGTGATCCAGAATTTTGTGCCATTCAGCCGCCAGCCGCCCTCCACCCGATCGGCCTTCAGCTTCATCGAGACAACGTCCGACCCTGCGCCCGCCTCTGACATGGCAAGGCTGCCGACATGGTCGCCCGAAATCAGGCCCGGCAGGAATTTCGCCTTTTGCTCTGGGCTCCCCCAGCGGCGGATCTGATTGACGCACAAATTGGAATGCGCGCCATAAGACAGGCCGACCGAGGCAGAGGCGCGCGATATTTCCTCCACCGCCACCACATGTTCCAGATAGCCAAGACCCAAACCGCCATCGGCCTCTTCCACCGTAATGCCATGCAGGCCCAATGCCCCCATGGCGGGCCACAATTCGTCGCGCGGAAACCAATCGTCCGCATCGATCCGGGCGGCCAAAGGCGCGATCTGTTCATCGGCAAAGCGGCGCGTGACATCGCGGATCATGTTGGCATTGTCGCCCAGCGCGAAATCGAAATCAGGGGTGGCGATCATTGGCATCTCTCTTTTGGCAGGGAACGTGTTTGCGATAGGCTATCAAAGCCATCTAGCATTGAAAAATTGAAAGTCAGGCAAGTTCATCATAGATGGTATCAATGATTGACCGCTATCTGCTTCGCTATGTTCTGGCCGTGATTGATCATGGCAATTTCACCCGCGCGGCAGAGGCGTGCAACGTCACCCAGTCTACGCTGTCCATCGGCATTGGAAAGCTGGAATCGATGCTGGGCCAAAGGCTGTTTCGCCGCACCAGCCGCCGCGTTGACCTGACCCCGGAAGGGGTGCGTTTTGCCATGCATGCGCGCGAGATTGAGGCGGCGTTTCAACGTGCAGAGCAGGCATCAGGCGACGCATCGCCGGGCCGGGTGCTGCGGCTGGGCGTGCTGTCCACCCTGCCCGCCGATCTGGTCGCAAAGCTTGCGGTGCGGCTGGGAAAGGAGTGCGGCGCGCAAGTGGAGCTGATCGAAGGGCGGGCGCGCGATTTGCGTGAACGGCTGCAAACCGGGCGAATCGATCTGGCGCTGA
>JBGSTI010000004.1:0-3868 GCA_041736605.1 Sphingomonadaceae bacterium | reverse complement strand
AGCGTCAGCAGCGTACCGCGACCCTTGGCCGCTTCGTCTTCGAGCATACGCAGTGCAGACAGACCAGCCGAGCTGGCGGTGCGGACCAGACCCGTGCCCTCGCAATGCGGACAAGCGCGCGTGGTGGCTTCCAGCACGCCGGTGCGCAGACGCTGGCGGCTCATTTCCATCAGGCCAAAGCCCGAAATGCGGCCGACCTGAATGCGCGCACGATCATTCTTCAACGCTTCGCGCATCGCCTTTTCGACTTTGCGGATGTTGTTTTAATATTCCATGTCGATAAAGTCGATAACGACCAGACCGGCCATATCGCGCAGACGCAGCTGACGGGCGATTTCGCGCGCCTCCTCAAGGTTGGTGTTAAGCGCCGTTGCCTCAATCCCATGCTCCTTGGTGGAGCGGCCCGAGTTGATGTCAATCGACACCAAAGCTTCGGTGGGATTGATGACAAGATAGCCGCCTGAGCGTAGTTGCACCACGGGATCATACATGGCCGACAGCTGATCTTCCGCGCCGAAACGCTGGAACAGCGGCACCGGGTCGGCATATTGCCGCACCCGCCGGGCGTGGCTGGGCATCAGCAGCTTCATGAAATCACGGGCAGCGCGATAGCCATCGCCCCCTTCGACCAACACTTCTTCAATCTCGCGATTATAAATATCGCGAATGGCGCGCTTGATGAGGTCGCTATCCGAATGGATCAAAGCGGGTGCCGCCGAACCCATGGTGGTTTCGCGAATTTCGTCCCACAGGCGGGCCAGATAATCGAAATCGCGGCGAATCTCGGTCTTGGTGCGCTGCAAACCGGCGGTGCGCACGATGCAGCCCATGGATTTGGGCAGCGCCATTTCCGAGATGATCGATTTCAGGCGCTTGCGGTCTGACGCATTGGAAATCTTGCGGCTGATGCCGCCGCCATGCGTCGAATTGGGCATCAGCACGCAATAGCGGCCAGCCAGCGACAAATAGGTGGTCAGCGCCGCACCCTTATTGCCGCGCTCTTCCTTGACGACCTGAACCAACAGCACCTGACGGCGATGGATGACGTCCTGGATCTTGTAGCGGCGGCGCAGCGCCATACGCTTTTGGCGCAACTCGTCGCTGCCCTTGGCCTTGCCACGGCGGCCACGGCCATTGCGGCCCCGACGATCATTGCCACGCTCGGCATTGTCGTCCTGCGCTTCGCCCGCGTCATCATCGCCATCACTGTCGTCGCCGTTCAGCGGCTCGGCATCGATGACCTGGTCGTCGAAATCACCATTGTCGTCGTCGCCATTGGATCGATCATCGCGTGACTCATCATCGGCCTGACGATCTTCATCGGCATAATCATCATGATGATCATCGCCACGCTCATCGGCGTAATCGTCCTCGTCATCCTCGGCAGCGCGCAGCGCCTCTTCCTCGGCAGCATGGGCGGCTTCTTCGGCGAGCAGCGCATCGCGATCCGCCTTGGGGATCTGGTAATAATCGGGATGGATTTCGGAAAAGGCCAAAAAGCCATGGCGATTGCCGCCATAATCGACAAAGGCCGCCTGCAACGAGGGTTCAACCCGCGTCACTTTGGCCAGATAGATATTCCCCTTGATCTGCTTGTGATCAGCAGATTCGAAATCAAATTCCTCGATACGGCTTCCGTTGAGCACTGCCACGCGAGTTTCCTCGTGGTGGCGCGCGTCGATCAGCATGCGCGTTGTCATCTATTGTTCTCCGTGCGCAGAGCGGCGGGCCTTGGCCATCACCTCTCTGGCTTATGTTGAATGGACCGGGCATCCCGCGAAAAATTCGCTGGGACAGTTCCGGTCGCAAGGACGTTGGTGTTGAAAGAAAAGACGGCGCATCGGCCAGATCAGTCTGGCTTTCGCGTCGATATGCGTCTGCAGGCAGACAGCGTGCAAAGCGCGACCCGCGAGGGGCAAGCACCAAACCGCTTTTTACGGCTCCATTCCGCATGCCAGCCAGCCCGTAACGGGTGTCGGCTGTGCCTGGGATGGAAATTGCTGTCATGCGTACATCAACCTTGCGAACGTCCGGCGCAGGAAAGCGTCGGGCGGACCGGCAGGATAGCTGAAACCGAAAGGGCAGGGCCGGTGGCCTCATGGTCAACGGGCTGGCAAATGACGATGCTCTTTTGCATCCGATGCCAAATGACCCGCTTGCAACCGTCCGAATGGCAGAACCGACCCGGCACGGGCAACAACAACAAGGGTACCGGGCCGTGCAATCGGTAAAACAGACTGGGCCGGAATTTGAGGTGCTAGCACCGGTTTCCCCGATCAGCAAGCGAAAGCGGGGAAGGGGGCAGAGGCGCTGCGTTCTGATGGTTGTAATTCTGGCCAAATAGGGGCGTTGACTCTATTTCTATATAGGTAGATATATGTCGAATGAAGAAGACGCGATCCTTGTCAATGCATGCGCGCAACGTTCTGGCGGTCTTGTCTGGCGCGGGCGAACGCTGGTCTTATGGCTATGAACTGTGTCAGATGACGGGCATCAAATCGGGCACCCTATATCCGCTTTTGATCCGGCTGGAACAGCAGGGCCATCTGGAGGCGCAATGGCAACCGCCAGCCGAACCGGGGCGTCCGCCGCGTCATGTATACAGGCTCACTGCCGCCGGCATATTGCTGGCACGGGCCAACCCCCCAATTGATCCCGTCAAAGCCACGATGCCCTTGCGCGATGGTCTGGCATAATGCGCAGCATCGAACGCATGATCGCCAACCATTTGTGCCAATGGCTGCGCTGTCTGTTACCCGCATCGATGAAAAGCTGGGGAGATGCCCTGCGATGCGAAGTCGATGATATCGTCGATGATCGCGAGGCCATGGGCTTTGCCATCGCTGCCCTGCCGGGTCTGTTATGGATTGCCCTTGCCGACAATTTCGTCCCCGTATCGAGGAGTCTCGCCATGCTTGTGACTGGAAAGCCCATCAATCCTCGCCGTGTTGCTCTGGGGTGCGGTATCGTTTCGGCGTTTATGGGGCTGTTCTATCTGACCGCCGCTGATGCGCCAGCCGCTTATCTTGCGGTCAATTTCGCGGCTTTGATATTGGGCATTTCTCTGGTCGCCCTGATTGCCCGCTTGCCAGTATCGGATCGCTGGGCGCGCTATATTCCTGCTGTAATGGCAGCCATTTTGTTGGCGACAGCATTGTTTGGCAGTTCGGTTGAAGGGGCGGCACGCTGGATCGCCATCGGGCCATTATTTGTGCAAACGAGCCTGATTGTTTTGCCATGGATGCATCTGCGCTTTGCGCGGTTTGGCGACACAATAACGATGCTTTCCCTATGCGCCGCCGCCTTGGCCGTGGCGCTGCAACCAGACCGCGCCATGGCAGGCGTCATGTTCGCGTCAATGCTGGCGCTTTCGCTCCATCGCTTTGATCGCAATAAAGGTGTCGCGTTGGTAGCGGCAAGCATTGCCTTTTTGGTCACAACATTGCGCAGCGATACCCTTCCGGCTGTTCGCTATGTCGATCAGGTTTTCTATTCCGCGTTTGATGTCCATCCAATGGCAGGACTTGCTGTGGTTTTAGGAGCCGCGATGCTTGTTATCCCGGCGTTCGTGATCTGGCGATCCAGTGCAACGCACAGGCCAGTGGCATTGGTATTCGGCGCAATCTGGTGCGCGATGATTGCCGCCGCAGCATCGGGCAATTATCCAACGCCCGTGGTCGGCTATGGCGGCAGTGCCATACTGGGCTATCTGATCAGCCTGTTGGGTGTTCCCGGCATAAACGGGCGGGAAGGCACAATGGAGCCAGACAATTCAGCTCGGTCTGACTCTGCCCGTTCCTCTGATGAAGCGCGGCTAAGGCTTGCCTAAATCGTATAGAACTGGGCCTCCAAACACCTCTCTCCCAAC